>NZ_LMHO01000004.1:0-207447 GCF_001428185.1 Mesorhizobium sp. Root695
AGCGCCACGACGACAGAGGCAGTCCGTCGAGCAATACAGAATAGTGAAGAGAGCCTGAGAGCGCTTTCGAAGCGCTACGGCATCAATCAGAAGACCGTTGCCAAATGGAARAAGCGCACGTCCGTTGCGGATCTTCCGACTGGCCCGAAAGATCCGAAATCAACGGTCCTGTCGCTTGAGGAAGAAGCAGTCATCGTGGCTTTTCGGAAGCACACACTCTTGCCGCTCGATGATTGCCTTTATGCCCTCCAGCCGACCATCCCGAACCTGACACGCTCGTCGCTGCACCGCTGCCTGCAGCGCCATGGCATTGGACGCCTGCCGGATGTCGAGGGCGACAAGCCTGCAAAGAAGACATTCAAATCCTACCCGATCGGCTATTTTCACATCGACATTGCTGAAGTCCAGACCGCCGAAGGCAAGCTCTATCTCTTCGTTGCGATCGACCGGACATCAAAGTTCGCCTATGTCGAACTGCACGAGAAGGCGGGCAAGATGGCTGCGGCACAGTTCCTGCGCAATCTCATCGCAACCCTTCCCTATGCCATCCACACAGTGCTGACGGACAACGGCATCCAGTTCACCAACCAGGAACGGCATCGCTATGCCTTCGTCCACATCTTCGACCGTGTCTGCAACGAACATGAGATCGACCACAGGCTCACGAAGATCAAGCATCCCTGGACCAACGGCCAGGTCGAGCGCATGAACCGAACCATCAAGGAAGCGACCGTCAAACGCTTCCACTACGACGATCACGATCAACTGCGCAGACACCTGAATGACTTCGTAGCAGCCTACAATTTTGCTCGCCGCCTCAAGACCCTAAAGGGCNCCGACAGGCACAGCGAGCATAACGGCCAGGTCGAGCGCATGAACCGAACCATCAAGGAAGCGACCGTCAAACGCTTCCACTACGACGATCACGATCAACTGCGCAGACACCTGAATGACTTCGTAGCAGCCTACAATTTTGCTCGCCGCCTCAAGACCCTAAAGGGCTCACGCCTTACGAGTTCATATGCAAATCATGGACAAATGACCCGCAACGGTTCACCCTAAACCCGATCCAGCAAATGCCGGGACTGAACACTTAGGTTCTCCTTGCGCCACAAGAGTGCCTGTGATGGGCTGAATAGCCGCGCCTGCCTAGACTCGACTACCCGAGTGTTTGACTGGCAAGCGCATAGGTCACCGGTCCAGCTGAGCCGCCGACGGCAAACTCGTTGAGGGGCTTGCCCATCGACATGGTGAGCACCGTGTCGAAAACCGGCATTCCGCTGTGCGACAGAAAGGCTGCGAACTCGCCATTGTCCATATGGGTGTCGATGCGCAGGAAAGACCCCGAATGGTCGGCCACGTGCGGCCGGACGATCGCCACGGCGTCGGCGTCGCTTTCCGCCACGACCGGCCCCACGACATAGCCCCGCCCGAACGGCCGACAAAGCGCGAACGCGTTCAGCTTGTCACCCTTGAAAAGACCATAGCCGGCCGAGTGCGCGAAAAGTCTTTCGATGAGCGCCGCCCGCCTCACGCCAAATCCTGCCGCGTCGAGCGCGATTGCCGCGGGAATATCCCTTGCGTCCAAAGTCCGGACATCGCCTCGAATATCGGCCGGCCCAGCCATCGTCTGCATCCGGGCGATGCCCTGGCATTGATAAACGGTCTTCTCCGGCTGGAAGTCGAGCGAGAGATAGAGCCGTCTTGCCGCGCGCGTTGCATTAAGGCGCAAATCGTGCCCGGCGACCCTGTCGAAGACCCGCTTCATCAGCCATTGCCCCGCTCCCAGCGTCTGGAGTCGCGGCGAGGTGATGACCATCCCCACGGTGGCGAAATCGGCACCATGCGCGAACCACATAGCAGAACCGAGAACCCGGCCGATCTCGTCTAGCGCCACGAACCCCTCTCCCGATTCGCGCAGGAATTGCCAATCCTCGGCGCGATGCGGCCATCCCACGGAGAGCGAGAGTGCATGCAACCGGTCCAGCTCGACGCCTTCGATGTCGCCGATACGCATCGAGAAGGTATCGATTTTCAAGTTTCCGGACGGCTTCAAGTCCATGCCTCTGAAATATCCCGCAAATCGACCGGCAACACGCCGCAGCCGCCGTCTGTCAACCAACGCTAAACAAACAGGCCCGTACGATTTGCTCGAAAGCCCCCTGCCAACGCAAGATTCAACTGAAACATTTCCGCTTTCGGCACGCAATCGCGGGAGAACGCAGACATTCTCTGCGGAAATGTAGCAGCACACAATCGTCGGCATCGATCCCGGCGATCCCGATATGCTTTGAGGGCTGGAATGGACGTCTTCGACATCCTCGACCGTCTCGTCGCCTTCCCATCGGTCGCCGGCAAGCCGAACGGTGACATCGCCGACTGGATCGAGGCCTATCTCGCTGGGCACGGCGCGCAGGTCACGGTGCTGCCGGGGCCGGAAGGCGACCGTTCCAATCTTTTCGCGACGATCGGCCCTGTCGATGTCCCGGGCTACATCCTGTCCGGCCACATGGACGTCGTCCCCGCCGGCGAACCGCAGTGGAGCTCGGCCCCTTTTGCGCTGCGCCGGGAGGGCGAGCGGCTCTATGGACGCGGCACCACGGACATGAAGGGGTTTCTGGCTGCGGTGCTCGCGGCCGTGCCCACGCTGACGAAGCTGCGCCTTGCCAGGCCAATCCATTTCGCCTTCTCCTATGACGAAGAGCTGGGATGCCGCGGCGTGCCGCATTTGATCGCCCGCCTTGCCGAACTTTGCGCCAAGCCGCTCGGCGTGATCGTCGGCGAGCCAAGTGGCTTGCGCGCCGTACGCGGCCACAAGGGCAAGGCAGCCGCCCGCGTGACGATCAACGGGCGCTCCGGCCATTCCTCGCGGCCCGACATCGGCCTCAACGCCATCCACGCCATGGCCGAAACGCTGGCTGCGGTCGTGAGCGAAGCCGAGCGGCTGACGCATGGCCCGTTCGACCCGGCCTTCGCGCCGCCCTATTCCTCGCTGCAGGCTGGCGTGATCAAGGGCGGACAGTCGGTCAACATCATTCCCGACAGCTGCACGCTGGAGCTGGAGGCGCGCGCCATTCCGGGCGTTGACCCGGCCAGCCTGCTTGCACCGGTAAGGGCGAAGGCAGAGGCCTGTGAGGCCGACGGCTTTCGGGTCGAATGGACGCAGCTCAGCGCCTATCCGGCGCTGTCGCTGCCACAGGACGCGCCGGTGGCGGCGCTGCTGCAAGAGCTAACCGGCGAAACGCCGATCGCCGCCGTCAGCTACGGAACCGAGGCCGGACTCTACCAAGCCGCTGGCTTCGACGCAATCATCTGCGGCCCCGGCGACATCGGCCGTGCCCACAAGCCGGATGAGTACATTCTCACCAGCGAACTCATCGCCTGCCAGCGATTGGTCGAGGCGCTGGGCGCCCGCTGCGCGGCTTGAAGGGAATCGGAATGACATTCCTGTTCAATTCCGATGCGCGGCGCGGGGCGATCTTCGCCGAAGCCTTCGCCAAAGAACTGCCGGACGTCCGCTTTACCATCGATGCCACAACGGTCGATCCCGACGCGGTACGCTATCTCATTACCTGGACCGCGCCAGAAGACCTCGCCCGCTACCGGAACCTGGAGATCCTGTTTTCCCTGGGCGCAGGCGTTGACCAATTTCGCTTCGATGCCGTGCCGGCGAAGGCGAAGATCGTGCGGACGATCGAGGAAGGCATCGTGCGCATGATGCAGGAGTATGTGACGCTTGCCGTGCTCGCCCTGCATCGCAACGTGCCCGCCTATCTGGCGCAACAGCGCGCCGGCCAATGGCGCGACATCGGGCAACTCCAAGCCGGGTCGCGCCGGATCGGCGTGCTCGGCCTCGGGCAACTCGGCCAGGCCGTCCTCGATCGCCTGAAGCCCTTCGGCTTTCCGCTCGCCGGCTGGAGCCGCTCGCCGCGGCAGATCGAAGGCGTGACCTGTCATCATGGCGAACCTGGACTGGAGGAGATGCTCGTGGCCAGCGACATACTGGTCTGCCTGCTGCCATTGACGGAGGAAACGCGCGGTTTCCTCGATGCCGCCCTGTTCGCGAAGCTGCCCAAGGGCGCGGCGCTCATCCACACCGGCCGGGGGGCACAGCTCGATCATGAAGCACTTGCCGCCGCGCTCGACAGCGGCCACCTTTCGGCGGCGATGATCGATGTGACCGATCCCGAACCGCTGCCCGCGGGTCATCCTTTCTGGTCGCATCCGAAGATCATCCTGACCCCGCATGTCGCGAGCGTCACCCAGCCCGCGACCGCTGCGCGCGCCGTCATTGAAAACATCCGACGCCACCGCGCCGGCCTCGACCCCATTGGGCTCGTCGACCGGTCGCGCGGCTATTGAAGTCCAACTGAAAGGCCATCCCTTGTCCCTGCTCAAGACCGTCGAAACCAGCCCTGCCTTCCCGCCGCGCGAATCCAGGGCGCTGCCCGAACGGCTGATAGCCGGCGAGCCTGCTTTCAAGACCTGGGCGCAGGACGCGGCCAAGGGCGATCTCGTCCATACCGGCGTCTGGGAAGCGACGCCGGGCGAGACGCGCTCGATCAAGGGGGAGACTTTCGAGTTCTGCCATATCCTCACTGGCGCGATTGAAATCACGCCCGATGGCGGCGAGGCGGTGACCTACCGCGCCGGCGACAGCTTCGTTATGAAGCCTGGCTTCACCGGTGTCTGGAAGACCATTGAAACGGTGCGCAAGATCTACGTGACGGTAGGGTAATGGCGTGCGAGCGAGGTGCTGGCCCCGCAACAGATTTTGCCGTCCCTCATCGCCAGCACGCAACAATCATCCGCGACTGATCGTCGAACGGTGCATGCTGCGCTCCTGCTCGCGCTAGGCTCCCGCAGAATGCTGCAAGGTGGTCGCCTATGAAGTTGAGCTTCGATCCGGATACCGTGTCCCTTCCCATCGGCCATTTCATCGGCGGAGAGCTCATCGCGGCCGAGGGTGCGATCGAGATGCGCCGACCCTCGGATGGCAAGGCATACGCCGCCAGCCCCGTAGCCGACCTCGATATGGTCGACCGTGCGGTGGAGAGCGCCAAGGCGGCGTTGAAGGCCAGCAACTGGGGCGGCGTCCGGCCACGCGAGCGCACTCGGGCACTCCAGGCCTGGGCCGACCTGATCGAGGCGGAAGCCGAAACGCTGGCAAAAATCGAGGCGCTGTGCTCGACGCGGCCCGTCGGCCAGCTCGTTGCCGGCGACATCGCCGTGACCGCCGAGCAGATCCGCTTCTTTGCCGAATTCGCCGACAAGGAAGGCAGCGAACTGGTGCCCACGGACGATGCCACCCTTGGCATGATCATGAGCGAACCTTATGGCGTGGTAGGCGCGATCACGCCCTGGAATTTTCCTATCTCGATGGCCGGCTGGAAACTTGGTCCGGCACTGGCCGCGGGCAATGCGGTGGTGCTGAAGCCGTCGGAAATGACACCTTTCTCGGCCGTCTACATGGCAGAGCTCGCCGTCAGGGCTGGCCTGCCCGCCGGGCTGATCAACGTGGTGCTCGGCGACGGTCCGACGACCGGCACGGCGCTGACCGGTCATCCCGAGATCGCCAAGGTCAGCTTCACCGGCTCGACCCGCGCCGGCTCGGCCATCATGGAGAACATCGCCCGCACCGGCGTCAAGCCGATGACGCTGGAACTCGGCGGCAAGAGCCCGCAGATCGTCTTTGCCGATGCCGATCTGGAGAGGGCGGCGACAGCCATCGCCGGCAGCGTCACCTTCAACGCCGGCCAGGCCTGCGTCGCCGGCACGCGCCTGATTGTCGAGAGGAATGTGGCCCACAGGCTGACGGCCGCCATCCTGGACAAGATGAAGGCGGTGCGGCCCGGCCCCACCTGGAACGAGGCGACGCAGTATTCGCCGATCATCTCGGAACGGCAGCGAGCCCGTGTCGATAGCATCGTGCGGGCCTCCGTCGCGATCGGCGGCGAGTGCCTGACCGGCGGCGGCGCCATGGTCAGCCCCGGCTATTTCTACGAGCCGACACTGATCGCCAATGTCGACCAGGCCAACCCGGCGATCGTCGAGGAAATCTTCGGCCCGGTCCTGACCATCCAGACTTTCGAGACCGAGGAAGAGGCGCTGACGCTGTCCAGCCATCCGACCTACGGGCTGGCTTCCGGCCTGTTCACCTCCGACCTGTCCCGTACGATCCGCCTGGCACGCAAGCTCGAAGCGGGCACCGTCTGGATCAACCGCTACAGCCGCTCGCGCGACCATATCCTGCCAACTGGCGGCTACAAGCGCTCCGGTATCGGCAAGGATCTCGGCCGCGAGGCCTATCTCGCCAACCGCAGGACCAAGAGCGTCCTGATCAGCCTCTAGAGGGATGCCGATGAAGTCCTACTCGATCGCTTTGATCCCCGGTGACGGCATCGGCCGCGATGTGACCGCCGCCGCCTGGAGGGTGCTGGAAGCCACGGCCAAGAACTTCGGCTTTGCCCTGACGCGAACCGAGCTCCACTGGTCCTGCCGCTACTTCAAGGAAACCGGCCGCATGATGCCCGAGGACGGCATCGAGACCTTGCGCGGCTTCGACGCCATTCTTCTGGGCGCCGTCGGCTGGCCGGCGGAGGTGCCGGATTCGGTCTCCCTGCACGGCCTGCTGCTGCCGATCCGCAAGGCATTCTTGCAATACGCCAACATAAGGCCGCACCGCCTGCTGCCGGGCGTCACCGGACCGCTGCGGGCGGAAAACTTCGACATCCTCTGCATCCGCGAGAACACCGAGGGCGAATATTCGGGCGCGGGCGGACGCGTCCATCAGGGCACGCTGGACGAAGTTGCCGTGGAGACCTCGATCTTCACCCGCGCCGGCGTCGAGCGCATCCTGCGCTTCGGCTTCGAGCAGGCGCGGTCGCGCCGGCGCAAGCTGGCCTCGGTCACCAAGTCCAACGCGCAGAAATATTCGATGGTGTTCTGGGACGACATCACGCGAAAGCTGGCCGCGGATTATCCGGACGTCGACGTGACCAGCTATCATGTCGATGCGCTCGCCGCGCGCATGATCATGGCGCCGGAGAGCCTTGACGTCGTCGTCGCCTCCAACCTGTTCGGCGACATACTGACCGACATCGGCGCGGCGATCCAGGGCGGGCTCGGCTACGCCGCTTCCGCTAACATCAATCCCGACCGCTCGGCGCCGTCCATGTTCGAGCCTGTGCACGGCTCCGCGCCCGACATCGCCCATCTGGGCATCGCCAATCCGATCGCCACCATATGGTCCGGCGCCATGATGCTCGACCATCTCGGCGAAGCGGCCGCCGCCGGCCGGGTCATGCAAGCGGTCGAAGCGACAACCGCGCACGGCATTGGAACCACTCCTGGCAAAGACAGAACGGAGGCCATCACGGCCGCCGTCGTCGCAGCGCTCTCCTGATTGCAAGGTCGTTTTCGATGAAAAATCTCAAAGACAAAAGTCTGTTCCGCGAGGCCGGCCTGATCGGCGGCAAATGGGTCGCGGCCTCTTCCGCAAAGACGGTCGATGTCGTCGATCCGGCGACCCAGGCAACGATCGGCACGGTGCCCGACATGGCCGGTCCGGAGACTCGCGCAGCGATAGACGCCGCGGCTTCCGCCTATGGCGATTGGAAGAAGAAGACCAACGCCGAGCGCTCGGGCCTCCTGGAGACCTGGCATGGCCTGATGCTCGCGCATCTGGACGATCTCGCGCTGATCTTGACGACGGAACAGGGCAAGCCGCTGGACGAGGCCAAAGGCGAGATCCGTTACGGCGCGTCCTTCGTCAAATGGTTCGCAGAGGAGGCACGCCGCATCAATGGCCACACCATCCCCTCGCCCACGCCGGACCGGCGCATCATCGTGCAGAAGGAACCGGTCGGGGTGTGCGGCATCATCACGCCGTGGAACTTCCCCAACGCGATGATCACCCGCAAGGTCGCGCCGGCGCTGGCCGCCGGCTGCACGGTGGTGATCAAGCCATCCGAGTTCACCCCCTATTCGGCGCTCGCGCTCGGCGTGCTTGCCGAACGCGCGGGCATCCCCGCCGGCGTCATCAACATCGTCACCGGCATGCCGGCCGAGATCGGCAAAGAGATCATGGCGAACGAGACCGTGCGCAAGATCTCTTTCACCGGCTCGACGCGGGTCGGTTCGCTGCTGATGCGCGGAGCGGCCGATACCGTGAAACGGCTCAGCCTCGAACTCGGCGGCAACGCGCCCCTCATCGTCTTCGACGACGCCGATCTCGATCTCGCCGTCGAGGGCGCGCTTGTCTCGAAGTTCCGCAACGGCGGCCAGACCTGCGTCTGCGCCAACCGCATCCTCGTCCAGGCCGGAGTCTACGAAACCTTCGCCGCGAAGCTTTCCGCCCGCGTCAACGCCATGAAGGTGGGGCCGGGCACAGAACCCGGTGTCGTCATCGGGCCGATGATCAACATGGCGGCGGTCGAGAAGATCAACCGCCACGTCGAGGATGCGCTCGCCAAAGGAGCGGCGATCATCACCGAAAAGCCGGCGCTGCCGGAGGGCCCTCAGTATGTCGCGCCGCTGGTGCTGACCGGCGCCACAAAAGACATGCAACTCGCCGGCGAGGAAACGTTCGGCCCGGTCGCGCCGCTTTTCCGCTTCGAGACGGAAGAGGAGGCGATCGCGCTCGCCAACGGCACACCCTACGGCCTTGCCTCCTACTTCTACACAGAGAACCTGAAGCGCGCCTGGCGCGTCGGCGAGGCGTTGGAGTTCGGCATGGTGGGGCTCAACACCGGCTCGGTCTCGATGGAAGTCGCCCCCTTCGGCGGCGTCAAGCAGTCGGGCCTCGGCCGTGAGGGTGCGCAGGCCGGTATCGAGGAATATCTCGAGATGAAGAGCTTCCACATGGGCGGGCTCAGTTGAGGCAATTTGGCTGAAGCCCGACTACAACGGATCGACGATCACTGAATCCGATCGAGCGCCTTGTAGTAGAGGCCGACCATCGGAAGGAACCACGGCTTGCCGGAATAGCCGGGAATGGCAGGCCACTCGAACCCCTTCATCGGATTGCGATCCTCGCGACCGAGCATTGCATCGGCCATGATCATGCCGAGATGGGTGGAAAGCTGCGCGCCGTGACCGGAATAGCCCATCGCGTACCAGACACCGTCATGGTAGCCGGCCCGCGGAAAACGGTCCTTGGTCATGTCGACCAACCCACCCCAGCAATAGTCAATCTCGACCTTGGCGAGCTGCGGGAAGATAGCCGCGAGGCCGGCCCGCAATATCTGTCCGCTCCTGGCATCGGAGCGCTGGTCCGATGTCGCCGAAAAGCGCGCGCGACCGCCGAAGATCAGTCGCCTGTCCGGTGAAAGCCGGAAGTAGTTGCCGATGTTCATCGAGGTCACGCATGTCCGGTTGCCGGGCATGGTCGCGGCGATCTCGGCGTCGCTCAATGGCCGCGTGGCGATGATGAAGCTGCCGACGGAGATGATCCTGCGGCGAAAATAGCCGAAATTCGGCGTGGTATAGGCGCCGGTCGCTACCAGCACATTGTCGGCCTTGATCCGGCCGCGGGAGGTCGTCAGCTCATGCCTGCCACCGACCTGCTTGCGGTCGGTCACCGCTGCGTTCTCGTGGATGATGGCGCCGTGGCGGGCGGCGGCCGTGGCCAGGCCTGCCACATAGCGGCCCATATGCATCATGGCGCTCTTCTTCGACAGCATCGCGCCGTGGAAGGGCGAGCCGATCTCGGATTTGAGGTCGGCCGCCGACAGCAGCGCCGTATCCGGATCCACTTCCGCATGGAGGGCTTCGAAGTTGCGGGCGATCGCTTCGAAATGCTGCGGCTTGGAGGCGAGCTTCAGCTTGCCGGCGCGGCGGAAATTACAGTCGATGCCCTCTTCGGCAACCAGCGCCTCGATGGTGTCGACGGAGTCGTCGAGCGCGCGGTAGAGCGCGATTGCCCGTTCCTTCCCAAGCTCCGCCTTGGCCGAAAGATAGCTATGCGCGAGGCCGTTGTTCAGGTGCCCGCCATTGCGACCGGATGCGCCCCAGCCCACCCGCTCCGCCTCCAGCACCGCCACCTTCGCGCCGGCCTTCGCCAGTTGGCGCGCCGCGGCGAGACCAGTGAAGCCGCCACCGACGATGACGGCGTCATAGTGCCCCTCGACCGGGCCTTGCGCTCCGCCGGAAAAGACAGGGGCGGTATCGTGCCAGTAGGAGATCAGTTTCATCGGCAATCCGCCTGTTTCAAAGCCCGACCACGCCCGGAAGACCGGAAATGTCTGATATCTCGACATAGCCATAGTAAGGGTTTGCCGGTTCGTGGCCGCGATTGACCCAGACCTTGTTCTTGATGCCGAGATCGTGCGCCGACATCAGGTCGTAGCGGAACGAGGACGAGCAGTGAAGAATATCTTCCGGCCCGCAACCCAGCATGTCGAGCATGTACTCGAACCCCTTGAACCGGGGCTTGTAGGCCTGCGCCTGCTCGGCCGTATAGACGGCATGGAACGGCGCGCCGAGCTTCTCGACATTGGACATGATCTGCGCGTTCATGGCGTTGGACAGGATGACAAGCGGAATTTCCTTGGCGACCTTCGCCAGGCCTGCCGGGACATCTGCATGGGGCCCCCAGGTCGGGACACGTTCATAGACCATCCTGGCGTCGTCGGGGCTGAAGGCGACGCCGTTGCGCTTGCAGGAGCGTTCAAGCGCGTTGTGGACAACCTCGGCATAGGGCTTCCAGTCGCCCATGATCTCGTCGAGCCGATACGCGGCGAAGTTCTTGATGAACTCCTGCATGCGCGCCTCGTCCAGCCGGCTGCCGTAAAGGTCGCGCGCCGCTTCCGCCATCTGGAAATTGGTCAACGTGCCATAGCAGTCGAAGGTGATGTATTTGGGCCGGAAAGAAGCCATGTCTGTCGATCTCCCGTGGAAGCACACAAGCTTTGCGATGCACTTCATCATAAGTCGCCAGGCGACGAGCCACCTGACCGAAATGGGCCTCCCGAAAGCAGAAAGTTCCGTATCCGCCATCCGGTTTGGCACGCAGTGGCATCTTGACGGCCAATGAGAGTGCCTTTCGCGACCTAAGGCGCACTCATCGCGGAGGCCGCCAGCACAAGATGCGGCGCATCCCTTGCGCTACGGCGAAAGATACTGCCCAAGCCAGGACCTTCAGACGATCTGCGACGCGCCGATGGCCGAGACTGGCGTCAGACGGAAGGGATGCCTCATGCAGCTGAGCGAGATCCAACTCCAGGCGTTCGGGCCGGAACATATCGAGGGCGCAGTGGCGCTATCTCGCCAGGAGAACTGGCCGCATCGCCCGCAGGACTGGCAGATGGCGCTGCGGCTCTCAAGCGGCGCGGTCGCGCTCGACGACCAGGGCCGCGTCACCGGAACCATTCTGGTAACGCCCTACGGCGCGGCTTGCGCCATGATCAACATGGTGATCGTGGACAAGAACGTGCGAGGCAAGGGGCTTGGGCGCCGGCTCATGGATCAGGCCCTCGCTCTTGCCGGCGACCGTCCGCTGCGGCTCGTCGCGACGACGGCCGGCATGCAGCTCTATGAGAAGCTTGGCTTCGTGCCGTCTGGCACGATCCTGCAGCATCAGGGCAACGTTACAGAGCTTGGCGCGCCCGAGGGCGTGGACGCAGCGGGTGCCGATGATCTACCGACGATCAAAGCGATGGACCGCGACGCCTATGGCGCCAACCGTGAAGCTCTGATCGATGCGCTGGCCGAGCGCGGCCAATTCGCGATCATCCGCCGCAACGGCGCCATCGAGGCCTATGCGGCGATCCGCCCGTTTGGACGCGGCGAGGTGATCGGCCCGGTCATCGCCGGAAATGTCGAGGACGCCAAGGCACTCATCAGATTCTTCGCCACATCGCGCCCCGGCGCCTTCCTGCGTGTGGATACCGACAGCAGGGCCGGCATCGCCGACTGGCTCGGGGAGATTGGCCTCGCACATGTCGGCGGCGGCGTGACCATGGACCGTCCGTCCAGGAAGGACGCGGCACAGGCCCGGCCAAAAGTATACGCCCTCGCCAACCAGGCGCTCGGTTAATCCGGAGGACAACCATGCTCGCCAATTCCCTGATCGAACTGGACCGCGCCCATCTCATCCATCCGGTCTCGTCCTATCGCGGCCATGAGACGCTCGGTGTGCGCGTCTTGAAATCGGCGAAGGGCGCGACCGTGACCGACGCGTCCGGCAAGCAACTCGTAGACGGTTTCGCCGGCCTGTGGTGCGTCAACGCCGGCTATGGCCACGACAGCATCGTCGAGGCCGCAGCCCGGCAGATGCGTGAGCTTCCCTATGCCACCGCCTATTTCGATCTCGGCTCGGAGCCGGCCATCCGGCTCGCCTCGGAACTGGCCGAGCGCGCTCCCGGAGATCTCAACCACGTCTTTTTCACGCTCGGGGGGTCGGACGCGGTCGACAGCACGATCCGTTTCGTCCGCTACTACTGGAATGCCAGGGGCGAGCCGCAACGCGACCAGTTCATTTCCATAGAGCAGGGTTATCACGGATCGTCGGTGGTCGGCGCGGGCCTCACCGCGCTGCCCGCCTTTCACGCCGGTTTCGGCATTCCCTTCGAATGGCAGCACAAGATCCCTTCTCCCTATCCCTATCGCAACCCGGTGGGCGAGGACGGCAACGCGATCATCGTCGCATCGCTCGGCGCGCTGAAGGCCAAGATCGAGGAGATCGGACCGGAGCGGGTCGCTGCCTTCTATGCCGAGCCGATCCAGGGCTCGGGCGGCGTCATCGTCCCGCCGAAGGGCTGGATCAAGGCGGTGCGCGAGCTCTGCAGGGAGTACGGCATCCTGTTCATCGCCGACGAGGTGATCACCGGTTTCGGCCGCACCGGACCCCTGTTCGCCTGCACGGATGAGGACATCGTTCCCGATTTCATGACGACCGCCAAAGGGCTGACGTCGGGCTATGTGCCAATGGGCGCCGTATTCATGTCCGATCATGTCTACGGCGTCATCGCCGATGGCGCGGGCGCTTCTTCGGTCGGCCACGGCTACACCTACTCCGCCCATCCCGTCAGCGCCGCCGTCGCGCTCGAAGTGTTGAGGCTCTACGAAGACGGCCTTCTGGAGAATGGCATCAAGGCCGGCGCCCGCCTGATGGCGGGGCTGGCAGGCCTGAGCGACCACCCTCTCGTCGGCGATGTGCGCGGTCGCGGCATGCTTGCTGCGATTGAACTGGTGGTCGACAAGCAGAAGAAAACACCGCTTCCGGCGTCAGCCATGCCGGCGCGGCGCGTCTTCGACAGGGCGTGGGAAAACGGTCTGATCATCCGTGCCTTTGCCAACGGGGTTCTCGGCTACGCTCCCCCGCTCTGCTGCACTGACGACGACATCGATGCGATCATCGAGCGCACGCGCCGGACGCTCGACCAGACGCTGGCCGATCCCGATGTCCGCCAGGCTCTGGTATGACGGGCGACGAATACCGCGCGTTTCGAAATAGCGCCGGGGCAGACGATTTCGCAATTTTGTGCCGCCCCCTCACGCCTTTTCGGCGAATTCGGCGCGGGGGAAGTGCCAGACTGCAGTTAAGACAAGGCCAGAAAGCTCGGATCTCCGGGCCTTTGAAAAAGGCCGACGCCCCGGACAGCACGGAATTTTGTTCTGTTCAGCACATGCAATCCGGCCGCGCGCAGAGGAGAGCCAGTCTTGCCCAGGGGCTTTAGCGAATTCGAATACATGACCTTCGATGTCGTCGGCACGCTGATCGACTTCGAAGGCGGCATCACGACCTGCCTGGCCGGGATTGCAGCCGACGCTGGCGTTTCCATCGATGGCGAAGCCGCATTGGCCTTGTACCGGCAGGCCCGCTACATGCCAGATGCGGGCCTGTTTCCCGACGATCTCGTACGTGTCTATATGGTCATCGCGCCGCGGCTCGGCCTGCCGGCCGAGGAGAAATACGGCGCCCGCCTGCGGGACTCCGCCAGCGCCTGGCAAGGTTTCCCCGACAGCGCAGCGGCATTGGCCGAGCTTGCGAAATCCCACAAGCTGATTGCCATGACCAATGCCCGGCGATGGGCGCTCGATCATTTCGAGAAGCGCCTCGGATTGCCCTTCTTCGCTACCTTCACCGCTGACGATACCGGCACGGAAAAACCGGACCCGGCCTTTTTCCAGAAGGTCTTCGATTTCGTAGCCTCAAGGGGCGACAGCAAGGACGACATCCTGCACGTCGCGCAAAGCCAGTATCACGATATCGGCATATCCCGGGCGCTTGGCTTGACCAACTGCTGGATCGAGCGCCGGCATGCCCAGAAGGGCTGTGGCGGCACGATCGAGCCCGAGCGCTTCACCGTGCCGGACCACCACTTCACGTCGATGGCGGCCTTGGCGGCGGCCGTGCGGGAAAGCCTGAAGGAACGAACCTGAGCCCAAGCCCGGAAAGCCGCGTCAAGACGAGCAACCCGGAAAACAAACAGAAAGGGGAATGATATGACAGACAAGATCACGAACTGGACCAGCGCAGATGATGCCATGGTCGAAAATGCCATTCGGCGGGGCGCGAGCCGCCGCGAACTCCTCAAGATGCTGTTGGCCGGCGGCGCCGCGGTTGCCGCGGGCAGCATGGTGCTTGGCCGCGCCACCAATGCCGTCGCCGCCACGCCGGTTTCCGGCGGGAGTTTCAAGGCCGCCGGCTGGTCGTCCTCGACCGCCGACACGCTCGATCCGGCAAAGGCGTCGCTGTCGACCGACTATGTCCGCTGCTGCTCGCTCTACAACCGCCTGACTTTCCTCGACAAGGACGGCGTCACGCAGATGGAGCTGGCTGAAAGCTTCGACAGCAAGGACGCGAAGACCTGGACCGTGAAGCTGCGCAAGGGCGTCACCTTCCACGACGGCAAGGACCTCACCGCCGACGACGTCGTCTTCTCGATGACGCGCCATCTCGATCCGGCGGTCGGTTCCAAGGTCGCCAAGATCGCCGCGCAGATGACCGGCTTCAAGGCGGTCGACAAGTCGACCGTGGAAATCACGCTGGCCGATCCGAATGCCGACCTTCCGACCATCCTGGCGCTGCACCACTTCATGATCGTGGCGGACGGCACCACCGACTTCTCCAAGGGCAACGGCACGGGCGCCTTCGTGCTTCAAACGTTCGAACCGGGCGTGCGGTCGGTTGTCTCCAAGAACAAGAACTATTGGAAGTCGGGCAAGCCTTATCTCGACTCGTTCGAATTCATCGCTATCAGCGAGGACAGCGCCCGCGTGAACGCGCTCCTGTCTGGCGACATCAATTTCGCCGCCTCGATCAATCCGCGCGCGATGAAGCTCATCGGCGGCCAGCAGGGCTTCGAATTGTCGAAGACGACCTCGGGCAACTACACGGACCTCAACATCCGGCTCGACATGGATCCGGGCAGCAAGGCCGATTTCGTGGCCGGCATGAAGTATCTCGTCAACCGCGAGCAGATCGTCAAATCGGCATTGCGCGGCCTCGGCGAAGTCGGCAACGACCAGCCCGTCTCGCCGGCGAACATCTTCCACAATGCCGACCTCAAGCCGAAGGCCTTCGACCCGGACAAGGCCAAATTCCACTTCCAGAAGTCGGGCCTGCTTGGCCAGTCCATCCCCGTGGTCGCCTCCGATGCCGCGACCTCTTCGATCGACATGGCGACGATCGTCCAGGCCGCCGGTGCCGAGATCGGCATGAAGCTCGATGTCCAGCGCGTCCCGTCCGACGGCTACTGGGACAATTACTGGCTGAAGGCACCGATCCATTTCGGCAACATCAATCCGCGGCCGACGCCGGACATCCTGTTCTCGCTCCTCTACGCTTCCAACGCCCCGTGGAACGAAAGCCAGTACAAGTCCGAGAAATTCGATAAGCTGCTCGTCGAGGCGCGCGGCTCGCTCGACCAGACCAAGCGCAAGGAAATCTACAACCAGATGCAGGTCATGGTCTCCGAGGAGGCCGGCACCATCATCCCGGCCTATATTTCCAACGTGGATGCCCTCTCCAGCAAGGTGAAGGGTTTGGAAGCGAACCCGCTCGGTGGCATGATGGGCTATGCGATGGCGGAATATCTCTGGCTCGAAGCCTGAGAGGCGCCTGGCGGGGACCGGACCTTC
Source organism: Mesorhizobium sp. Root695 (assembly GCF_001428185.1). Classification (NCBI taxonomy): domain Bacteria; kingdom Pseudomonadati; phylum Pseudomonadota; class Alphaproteobacteria; order Hyphomicrobiales; family Phyllobacteriaceae; genus Mesorhizobium; species Mesorhizobium sp. Root695. The sequence continues at coordinate 16,087 of NZ_LMHO01000004.1, forward strand.
GGTCCCCGGCACCCCATTGCGCAACATGGCTTGGCCGAACGCAACGCAGGAGCGCTTCCATGACGTCTGGGGTTCTCAACCTCGTGCTGAAGCGGCTGGCGATCGCGGCTGTCACGCTTTTGATCGTGCTGTTCGCCGTTTTTTTCGCCACCAGCATGCTGCCCGGCGACACCGCGTCGATCCTGCTCGGCCAGGCCGCGACTCCGGAAGCCGTCGCCGGCCTGCGCGAGGCCATGCATCTCAACGATCCGGCAATCCTGCGCTTCCTGCGCTGGCTTCTCGGCCTGCTCCACGGCGACCTCGGCACCTCCTATGCCAACGACATGCCGGTCGCCGCACTGATCGGCGGACGCTTCGTAAACACCATGAAGCTGGCCGGCATCACCACGCTGCTCTCGGTGCCGCTGGCGCTGACGCTCGGCATCACCGCCGCCATGTTGCGCGGTTCTCCTTACGACCGCACCGTCACCATTCTTTCGATCGGCATCATCTCCGTGCCGGAATTCATGGTCGCGACCCTCGCGGTCCTGCTTTTCGCCGTTTACCTCAAATGGCTGCCGGCGCTGTCCTCGGTCAACGAGGCGCATTCGCTGACCGACCTCGTGCGCATCTATGCAATGCCGGTGATCACGCTCACCTTCGTCATCTCCGCCCAGATGATTCGCATGACCCGCGCCGCGGTGATCGAGACGCTTTCCACACCTTATGTCGAGATGGCACTTCTAAAGGGCGCATCGCGCGGCCGCATGGTCCTGAGGCATGCGCTTCCGAACGCTCTCGGGCCGATCGTCAACGCCGTCGCGCTCTCGCTGTCCTATCTGGTCGGCGGCGTCATCATCGTGGAGACGATCTTCAATTATCCCGGCATCGCCAAGCTGATGGTTGATGCGGTCGCGACCCGCGACCTGCCGCTGATCCAAAGCTGCGCAATGATCTTCTGCCTCGGCTATCTCGCCCTCATCACGACCGCCGACATCATCGCCGTCATTTCCAACCCGAGGCTCAGATAACGATGGCGCGCGCCGCAGTCTCCCGACGGTCCTTCCTTGGTCACAGCTACAATCTCGTGGGCGTCGTGGCCGCGCTGGTCATACTGGCGTGGACGCTCGTCGCGATCTTCGCGCCCTACATCCTTCCCCATCCGATCGGCGAGATCGTCGACGACGACTATTTCGGCCCGATGCGCCAGGGGCTTTGGTTCGGCTCGGACTACCTGGGACGCGATATGCTTTCACGGGTTCTGATGGGCGCACGCTACACTGTCGGCATATCGCTTGCGGCCGTCTGTATCGCCTGCTTTTCCGGCGTCGTGCTGGGGATGATCGCGGCCGTCACCGGCGGCTGGCTCGACAGCTGCCTCAGCCGCTTCCTGGACGCCATGAACTCGATCCCCAGCAAGCTGTTCGGTCTTGTGGTCGTCGCCGCGGTCGGCTCGTCGATCCCGGCGCTGATCCTGACGCTCGCCGTCATCTATATTCCGGGCGCCTACCGCTTCGCGCGGGCGCTTGCTGTCAACATCAACACCATGGACTTCATGACCGTCGCTCGCGTGCGCGGCGAAAGCATCGGTTATCTCATCGGGTCCGAGATCCTGCCCAACATCATCCGGCCGGTGCTCGCCGACTTCGGGCTGCGCTTCGTCTTCATCGTGCTGCTGCTTTCCGGCCTCTCCTTCCTGGGGCTCGGCCTGCAGCCGCCGCTCGCCGACTGGGGCGCGCTGGTGCGCGAGAACATCGGCGGCCTGCCCTTCGCGGCGCCAGCCGTTATCGTGCCTTCGCTGGCAATCGCCAGCCTCACCATCAGCGTCAACCTGCTGATCGACAACCTGCCGCAGAAGATCAGGGACAGGAACGCATGACCAATCTCGTCGAGGTCAGGAACCTGAGGATCGAGGCGACGACGGACGCCGGACGGCTTGTCGAAATCATCAGGGGCGTCAGCCTCGACATCGCCGACGGCGAGATCGTCGCCCTTATCGGCGAGAGCGGCTCCGGCAAGACGACGGTAGCGCTCTCGCTCATGGGCTATGCGCGGCCCGGCTGCCGGATCACCGGCGGCGAGATCAATGTAAACGGCAAGAACATGGCAGCGCTCTCCGAAAAGGAACGCGCCAAGCTGCGCGGCACCGATATTGCCTATGTTCCGCAAAGTGCTGCCGCTGCCTTTAACCCCTCGTCGACGATCATGGAGCAGGTCATCGAGGTCACGCGAATCCACGGTCTGATGCCGCCCGAGAAGGCGCGCCAGCGCGCGGTCGAGCTGTTCCGGGCCTTGTCGTTGCCAGATCCGGAAGGGATCGGAGCGCGCTATCCGCACCAGGTTTCGGGCGGGCAATTGCAGCGGCTGTCGGCGGCCATGGCGCTCATCGGCGATCCCAAGCTGATGATCTTCGACGAGCCGACGACTGCACTCGACGTGACGACGCAGATCGACGTGCTGAAGGCATTCAAGTCGGTCATGCGGGCGGGCGGAATTGCGGGTGTCTACGTTTCCCACGACCTGGCGGTCGTTGCCCAGATCGCCGACCGCATCGTGGTGCTGAAAGGCGGCGAAGTGCAGGAGACCGGCACCACGGCGGCAATCCTTTCAGCCGCCCAGCACCCCTACACGCGCGAACTGCTGGCCGCCTTCGAACCTAAGCCGCGGCAATCACATGCAGACGCCGACGCCAGGACGAAACAGCTGCTGCGTATCGACAATGTGACGGCCGGCTATGGCGCGGTGCGCGATGACGGACTGCCGCTAATCCGCGCTGTCGATTCCGTCAGCCTCGTCGTGGAGACCGGGCGCAATCTCGGCGTCATCGGCGAATCCGGCTGTGGGAAATCGACGCTGGCGCGAGTCATCGCCGGCATCCATCCGGCGGCGGCCGGCGACATCGTCTTCGACGGCAAGCAACTGGAGCGCGCCGCCAGGAAACGCAGCCAGGACCAGCTGCGCGAGATGCAAATCGTGTTCCAATATGCCGACACCGCGCTCAATCCAGCCAAGCCGGTGGAGGACATCATCTCCCGCCCGTTGGCCTTCTATCACCGGTTAGACCGGCAGGCGCGCTCGAAGCGCGTAGACGAGTTGCTCGACATGGTGCGCCTGCCGCGAGGCCTGCGCTACAGACATCCATCGGAGCTGTCGGGCGGCCAGAAGCAGCGGGTGAACTTCGCGCGCGCTCTGGCGGCCGGCCCCAAGCTGATCATTTGCGACGAAATCACCTCGGCGCTCGACACGGTGGTGGCGTCCGCCGTGATCGAGCTGCTCAAGGAACTGCAACGCGAGTTGGGCCTTTCCTACATTTTCATCAGCCACGACCTCTCGGTAGTCGAAGCGATCTGCGACGAAATCATGGTCATGTACAACGGCGAGCGGGTGGAGCAAATCACGCCCGACAAGCTCAAGGCACCCACCCATCCTTATTCCAAGCTTCTGTTCTCCTCCGTGCCGAAGCTTGACCCAACGTGGCTCGATGGCCTCGTCCGCGACCCCGAGCTCGTCAGCCACTACGGCCATCGCTGACGAAACGGCAAAGCCTCACCTCGGAAACAGGCTGGGCAACGGCATGTGCGCCTTGACGATGGGAGACTTCAGCACCACGAAGCTGAAATACTTGTCGATGCCGATATCCATGTCGGTCAGACGCTCCATGATCGTCTGGTACTCGCCGATGCCGGCGGTCACGAATTTCATCAGGTAGTCGTAGCCGCCCGACACGAGGTGGCATTCGATGACCTGATCGATCTTCTCCACGACGGCGAGAAAGCGGGCGAAGTCCACCTGGCGGTGGTTCCTCAGGGTGATTTCGGTGAATACGGTCAACATCTGGCCGAGCTTGCCGATATTGACCTGTGCGGAATAGCCCTCGATGTAGCCTTCCGACTGCAATTTCTTGACCCGCATCAGGCACGGGCTTGGCGACAGATGCACCAGATCAGCCAGTTCCACATTGGTGATGCGGCCATTCTTCTGCAATTCGTGAAGAATTTTGATGTCGATCCGATCCAGTTTCACGGCTGCCTCCGCAGAACTCATGCCACAGCACAAAATGCTGCCTTGCCGATATCCGTCGACATTACCACAGCCCGCCTGCCTGTCCATCCGAACGGACAGTGCTTTAAAACGCATGGGCTCTCGAATTGCGCGGGCTGGTCGGAATATAATTCTGCCTCAGCCTCAACTGCAGCAGCGGCTGCCTGCGCAACGCGGTAGATTGGAACTTCAAAGGTAGAGGGACCATGCGCGCGCCGCTGCAGCAAATCGAGACATCCGGCGAACTGCCGCAATCCGCTGACGTGGTGGTGATCGGCGGCGGCATCGTAGGCATCTTCGCGGCGTATTACCTGGCACGGCGCGGCCTGAAGGTCGCGCTTGTCGAAAAGGGACGCGTCGGTGCCGAGCAGTCCTCGAGGAACTGGGGATGGTGCCGCCAGCAGAACCGCGACGCCCGCGAGCTGCCATTGGCAACCCGAAGCCTCGACCTGTGGGACAGCTTTGCGGCTGAAACCGGCGAAGACACCGGCTTTCGCCGCTGCGGCCTGCTCTACCTCAGCGATGACGAGGTCGAACTGGCCGGCTGGGCGCGCTGGCGTGACTTCGCCAGAACGGCCGGCGTCAAAACCCATATGCTCGACGGGACAGAGGCCAGCGAGCGAGCCCGCGCCACAAGCCGAACCTGGAAGGGCGGCGTCTTCTCGCCGACCGACGGCACCGCCGATCCGTCGCGGGCCGCACCCGCTGTCGCCCGCGCCATCGTCAAGCTCGGGAGCACCGTGCACCAGCATTGCGCCGCGCGCGGCATCGAAACCGAGGGCGGGCGCCTGAGCGGCGTGGTCACCGAAAGCGGAACGATCCGGACCAAGGCTGCGGTGCTGGCCGGCGGCGCCTGGGCCTCTTCGTTTTGCCATCAGTTCGGTTTCCGCTTCCCGCAGGCATCGGTCCGCTCCTCCATCCTGTCCGTCTCGCCCGGTGCGGAGGGCCTGCCGGATGCGCTGCACACGGCACGGATTTCGGCCACGCGTCGCGGCGATGGCGGCTACACGCTTGCCATAAGCGGACGCGGACGCGTGGACGTGACACCGCAGCTGCTGCGCTTCTCGTCGCAGTTCCTGCCCATGTTCCTTAAGCGGTGGCGAAGCCTCGGACCCGGCGGGCAGCAAGGCATGCGTTCGGGCCACGAAACGCTGCGGCGCTGGCGACTCGACCGGCCGACGCCGATGGAACGGATGCGCATCCTCGATCCGGTTCCCGATCAGGCGACCATCCGCCTGACGCATGCCCGCGCGATCGAGCTGCTGCCGGCACTGCGCCAGACCAAGATCAGCGCGGCCTGGGCCGGCTATATCGACAGCACGCCGGATGGTGTGCCCGCCATCGGCGAAATGCATTCCGTCCCAGGATTCTTCCTGGCCGCCGGATTTTCGGGGCACGGCTTTGGCATCGGGCCGGGCGCCGGGCACCTCGTAGCCGATCTGATGACCGGTTCGGAACCGATCGTCGATGCTACATCCTACGATCCGCGGCGCTTCGACGCTTCGGCCTGGGGCAAGGTCGCCGACTTCTGAGACGTGATCAATGCCGACATCCAGGCGTGGCTTTCGCAATCGCATCAGCCCTCCCGAAGAAAGGCGCCAATAGGAGCCGGCCGGACAGGAGCCTGTCCGCGAAACCGGCCGACAGCATCGGGCGCGCAGCCGGCTTGCGCCGCGATGAGTTCGACGGCGCCCAACTGACAATAGCGCCCCTGGCAGCGCCCCATGCCGACGCGAGACAGCGACTTCACCCGGTTGGCCTCACCGCTGCCGAGGTCCGCGCCCTCGCGCACGGCTGCGACACTCACGCTCTCGCAGCGGCAGACGATCGCTTCGTCCGGGAGCGCCCGCACCATCGCGGCGGGCCAGGGAAAGGCGCGAGCCAGACCACGGGCAAAGCGTTCGACCCGCGCGCGCTTGCGCAGATCGGCGCTGGCGACGGGCGCCTGATATCCGAGATCTGCAAGGCACGCCGCCGCAGCAAGGCTTCCCGCGATCTCGGCGCCATCAGCCCCGAGGAGACGGAGCCCATCGCCAGCCAGGTAGACGCCGTTGCCGGCCCGACCCATCTCGTCGGTCTTCGGCAGCCATTGTTGCCATTGCTCGTCATAGCCAAAGGCGCATCCTGCCAGGTCGGCCAAATGGGTTTCGGCCCGCAGGTGCCAGCCCATGCCGATCATGTCGCAAGAGGTGTGGCACTGCCGGCCGCCAGCATCCCGCCAGCACAAGGCTGCGACACCCTGCTCATCGGCCTCGATCCGCTCCAGCGTCACGCCCGCATGATAGCGGCGACCGAGCCGCGCCCGCAGAGCCAGGCCGCGCAGCGCGACAACCGGCCGGGCGGCAAGTCCCCAAAGACCCCGCATCTGCTGTCGCCAGGAGGAGGTATCCAATACAGCCGCCACGTCCGCCCCAGCCTTTACAAGTTGGGCGCCGACCAGCGTCAGCAAAGGCCCCGATCCGATCAACACGATCCGCCGCCCCAGTGCCACGCCCTGCGCCTTGAGTGCGATCTGCGCCGCACCAAGGCTGTAGACTCCGGTATTCTGCCAGCCGGGGACCGGCGCGACGCGGTCGGACGCGCCGGTGGCAAGGATCAGGCGGTCGTAGCTGGTCACCTGCACGCCGCTCTCCCCCAGCACGTGTAGCCGGCCCTCATGCATGGCGATGACCGAGCTCGCCGCGCAATGGATGAGCCGCCCCTCTTTGGCCAGCCGGTCGAAGAGCTCATGCAGCGCGCGCGCCTTCGCAGCCTCAGACCCGTAGAGCTGCTCCGGCATGCGGATGAACCCGTCAGGCGGACGGCGGTAGATTTGCCCACCAGCGCGATGCCCTTCGTCGATCACCACAGGCTGGAGCCCAGCCTCGACCAGCGTGGCGGCGGCCCTGATGCCGGCGGGACCGGCGCCCACGATCACGATCCGTGGCGATGATGTCTCAGTCACGGCCAGCTCTCCGGTGGCGTCGTGCGTAGCCGCATGCCCTCGGTGACTGGCGTCGAACATGCCCGCAGGCGCGGCCCCTCCTCCTGCCATAACCAGCAATCCTGGCAGGCTCCCATCAGGCAAAAACCGGCGCGCCGCTCAGGCCCGAACTCGGACCATCGCAAGGCGTGTCCGGAAGCCAGCGTCGCGGTCAGCACGGTGTCGCCCGCAAGTGCAGCGCGCATCTCGCCGTCAAGAAAGAAATGCACCTCTGCCCGGTCGCGCTCGGCCAGCCGGACGATGCGGCCGGCCGTGTTCATTCCGCTGCCTCCCGTATCGGGCGGGGACGTGGCAATTCGGGGAACCGTTCGCAGACCGCATCGAATGCCGCCTGGACGCCTTCTGGCCCCGAGCGCCCCTTCATGCGACGGAAAATCTCCGTCTTGGCGAAGAACCGCCAATGGATGGGCAAGGCGTCCAGCACGGCGTGGAGGCGGTCATAGGCCGCCGGCGTCCACTGCGTCTCGTAAACTTCGCGCTCTGGACCGAAATGGAAATGCGCGGCCGATGGCTCCTTGCCTGCGCGCAGCAGGTTAGTCGCCTGTTCATCGATCTCGCCGCCGCGGATGACAACGCCGTAGTCGCGTTCGGCCGCTGCGGGCGAGATATAGCCGCGCCGCGCGTCCTGCGCGACCCGCCAAGGCTCGCGCTGATGCGGATCGCCGCGCCCACCGCCTCCGGCGGAGCGGATTTCGAGCATGTCGCCGGGCTGCAGGACGGCGGTGTCGATGTTGCCCAGCCGCCGCTCGTGCGCGGTCCCCGGATTGACAACCATGTCCGACAAGCCCGCCGCCTTGCCGCCCAGCACGCCCCAGGGCCGGAAGAAGCTGCGGTCGCGGTTGCGCGCCGTGATCCGGGAGTCCGGCGCGAAGACGCGGAAGGCCATCTCGGTTGCCAGCCCGCCGCGCCAGCGGCCCGCTCCACCGCTATCCCGGGCGAGCCCGTATCTCACGAATTCGACCGGAGTCTCGGTTTCGGTAATCTCGATCGGCGTGTTCTTGAGATAGGCGGCATCGGCGCCCGATCCGTTGGTGCCGTCGCGATGCGGCATCGCGCCGCCGCCGCCCACCACGGGGTTCACCGCAGCGATGACGGTCCGGCTGGTGCGCTCGTCCGTCGTCATGACGTTGACGATGCAATTGTTGCCGGCCGGAGCAGCAGGCAGGCGCTCCGGAACCGCTTGCGAAAAGGCGCCGAAGATGACCGATCGCAGGCGGGCGCAGGTGAGCGAGCGCATGCCCACGGCGGCGGGATAGACCGGGTTCAGCACCGAACCTTGAGGGGTGATGCAGGTGAAGGGCCGGGTGAGGCCCGTGTTGAGCAGGATCTTCGGGTTGAGCGTATAGAGTACATAGTAGACGCCGACGAGCAGCATGGTGTGGCGCGGGTCACCGCCCGAGGGCACGTTGAGCGAGGAGCCGAGCTGCGGATCGGAACCGGTGAAGTCGAGCACGGCCTCGTCGCCCTTGATCGTCAGCCTCAACTTCAGCCGGCAGGGATTGGCCTCCACTGAATCCTCGTCGGCATAGTCAGCGAATTGCCATGTGCCGTCGGGCATGGAGCGCAGCACGTCGTGCGCCTGCGCCTCCGCATGGTCGAGAAGCGCGGCAACGCCTTCGACGAAGCCGGCCTTGCCGAACTTCCGCACCATCGCCTGGATCTTGCGCTCGCCGGTGTTGAGCGCGCCGACCAGCGCCTTGATGTCGCCGATGTTGAGATCTGGCTTGCGCACATTGGTGCTCATGATCCGCAGGATCATCTCGTCGAAGACGCCCTCATTCACGAGCTTCATGGGCGGAAAGCGGATGCCTTCCTGATGGATTTCGGTCAGCGCCCGGCTGAGCGAAGCTGGCACCGCACCGCCCATGTCGGTGTTGTGGATGTGCCCTCCGGTCCAGGCGACGATTTCGTCATCGACGAAGACCGGCTTCCACAGATGCGTGTCGGGCGCGTGGGTGGCAACGTGGCCGGAATAGGGATCGTTGGTGAAGGCAACATCGCCCGGACGGTAGTCGTCCACCATCGCGATCGCGCAGCGATACGAAAGCCCGGGATACCAGGTGGCGCCAAGTTCCATCGGGACGGCGAAGGTTGCCCCCGAACGGTCCATCAGCATCACGGTGAAGTCCTGCGTCTCCTTGACGAAGGCAGAGTGCGCGGTGCGGTGCAGCGTGTGGGCCATGTTCTCGGCGGCCGCGCGGGCATGGTTAGCCAGAACCTGCAGTTTTGTCCGGTCAAACAAAGGCATCACTCCGGGAAGGTTAGCAAAAGGTTGAGATGGCGGTCGACGCTTGCTTGCGCGCCTGCGGGAATAGCAAAGGTGGTGTCTTCCTGTACGACCACAGCAGGCCCCTGGAACGTGCTGCCCGGAGCGAGGGTCTGCCGGTCGTGGAGGTCGATGGTCTCGACATTCACGCCCGTATAGACCGAGAGCCGGCGCGCCGGAATGGCCGGGGCGGCGATCACGTCGATCTCGGGGAAGGAGAGTTTCGGCCCCGCGCCTACGGCGGAGAGCCGGACATTCACAAGTTCGATCGTGCCATACGGGTCGTGGAAATCGTAGAGGCGTTGATGGGTGAGGTGGAAGGCGTCCGCGATGGCAGCAGCGTTGCCGTTCGCCAGCCATTCCGGCGAAAGGACGACCTCGATTTCATAGCTCTGCCCGATGTAGCGCATGTCGCACGATAGATTGAATTGCGCGGCCGCGTTGTGCCCCTGCGCCACCAGCCAATCGCGGCCCTCTTGCGCGAGGGTCTCGAACGCCTCGCGGATTGCGGGTAGCGATGTGCCCGATAACGGGCTGAACATGGTGCGAATGAAATCGCCGCGCAGATCCGCCACCAGCCCGCCAAGCGCCGACACCACGCCGGGGCGGCGGGGCGCCATGACGCGCTTCATCCCGAGTTCGCGGGCAAGAAAGGCGCCAAGCATCGGGCCGCCGCCGCCAAAGGGCATCAGCGTGAAATCGCGCAAGTCGACGCCGGCTCGCGAGGCCAGTTTCTCGACCTCGACGAACATCTCCGACACCGCGATGTCGAGGATCGCCTGCGCGGTCTGCTCGACCGGGCGGCCGAGCCGGGCGGCAAGCTCGCCGACCGCGCGCTGCGCCAGTCCGGTATCGATGCTGAGCTGGCCATAGGCCATCTCGCTGTGGCCGAGCCATCCGCACACCACCATGGCGTCCGTCACCGTCGCGCGTTCGCCACCACGGCCGTAGCATGCCGGTCCTGGCGTCGAGCCGGCCGACTCCGGCCCCACCCGCAGCACACCTTGCGCATCGACACTGGCGATCGAACCGCCGCCGACGCCGATCGAGCTCACCGAAACGGAGGGGATATGGAGCGGAAATTCGCCGATCAGTTCGCCGGTGCCGAACTGCGGCTTGCCGTCGATGATGAGCGCGAAGTCGGCCGAGGTGCCGCCGATGTCGAGGGTAAGGATCCTGTCTTCGCCTGCCTGACGCGCTAACCACGAGGCGCCGATGACGCCGGAAGCCGTTCCTGAAAGCAGCATGTTGACGCAGGCGTGTTTGCCTTCGGCAGCGTTCATCAGCCCGCCGTTCGATTTCGTCAGCATGGGGCGGGCCGGCACGCCTTGGCCCTTCAGCCGCTCTTCCAGCGCCGTCAGATAGCCAGAGACACGCGGATGGACATAGCCGTTGAGAATGGCGGTGGAGCTGCGCTCGTATTCGCGAATGACCGGCCACACCTCGGCCGAGCAAAAGACGAAGAGCTCGGGCGCAAGATGCGCTATCGCGGCCTTCACGGAGGCTTCCTGCACGGCATTGCGCCAGGAATGGAGGAAGGACACGATGATCCCTTGCGCTCCATTCGCTTTCGCCACTGCCACCGCCCTCTCCACCGCCGCCATGTCCGGCGCCCGGGATTCGCTGCCATCGGCACGCATGCGGACCGGAATGCCGAACACCATGTCGCGCGGGATCAACGGGTCCGGCCGCGAGCAGAACAGCGAATACATGTCCGGCATGCGAAGCCTTGCGAGTTCGATAACGTCCTCGAAGCCGGCATTGGTGAACAGGGCCAGCGGCGCGCCCTTGCGCTGGATGATCGTGTTGATGCCGACGGTCGTGCCGTGCACGAAGCGCGTCATATGGGCAGGGTCAAAACCTTCGCGCTCGGCCAGCAGGGTGAGACCGGTCATCAGTTCGGCGCCCGGATCTTCCGGCGTCGTCAGCACCTTTAGCGATGCGAGGCGTCCGGAATTCGCTTCGAGCGCGCAGAAATCGATGAATGTCCCACCGATATCGACGCCGACCTTCCAGTCGGCCTCGTTCTGCGCCTCATCTGCCGTGATGACACCATCCATGATGCGTCCCTTCCTGTGTGCCAAGCAAAACTGGCACGACCGGATGGTGCAGGTCCAAGACGTATGACGGGCAAGGATATAAGTCCTGCTTATGCTTTCGCGCGATGCTCATTCAGGACGGCGGCACAGGCCGCGCGGATCTCATCGCGCATCATCTCATCGGCGCGTGAAAGGGCCCGCGTCCGCGAGGTGAGAAGCGCGATCGGAAATTCCGGCCCTGCCGTCAGCGGCCTGACCGCAAGCCCGGCAAACTGATGCCAAGGCAACAGCGCGTCGACCAAGCCGATGCCCAGACCGGCCTGGACAAAACCAACCGCGGAGATGGATACGTCGATCTCGAGCGACGGCGAAAGCGCCACACCTTGCGCGCGGGCAGCGTGGGCCAGTTCGTCGGCGGGGCGGGTGTTGCCGCGATATGATATCAACTCCTCCCCGACGAGGTCGGCGAGCGTCAGTTCGGCTTTCTTTTGCAGCGCGTGCCCGGCGGGCAGCAGGCATGCGAAGCCGACGCTGCCGATCACCTCCGCCTCGATATCCGGAGGGAGCCGGTCGTCCATGGCCACGCCAAGGCTGGCGTCGCCCGCACGCAGCATGTCGACGATGGCGGCGATCGGCGCGCTATGAGCACGCAACATGATGTTGGGGTGCAGGGCCCGGAATTTGGTGAACGCATGCGGCAAGATAGCCATGGCTGGCGGTGGTGAGGCGGCGACCCGCACCAGCCCTGCCCGACCCAGGCGTAGATCGGTGGTCTTGCGGCGCAAGCCTTCAAGGCCCGCCGACAACCTCTCGGCATCGGGAAAGATCTCGAGCGCCTCCGGGGTCGGTCGCAACCGGCCTTTCACCCGCTCGAACAGGGTGAAGCCGAGTTCGTCCTCGGCGTGGAGTAGGATCTGGCTGAGCGCAGGCTGGGAAATGTTCAGCATCCGCGCCGCGGCAGTCACGGTGCCCGCTCGCATGACGGCGATGAACACTTCGAGCTGCCGGGCCCGCATTGCCACTCCATAGGTAAAGCTTATGGCTTCTGTCTAAACCCATCTTTGACGCAATACCGTGGCGCGGACAAGATTGGTCAAGGATTCAATGCAAGAGGGCGCCATGGATGTGATCGTGCTGGGCGGCGGGCTGATGGGAACGGCTTCGGCCTATTTCCTCGCCCGGCGTGGCGCGCGCGTGACATTGATCGAGCGCCACCGGATCGGCACTGGAGCAACGGTCGCCTCCTTCGGCAACATCCGACGCACGGGGCGTCATCTGTCCCAGCTTCCGCTGGCCCATCGCTCGCTCAGGCTGTGGGGCGAGACCGAAAAAATGCTTGGCCGTGACCTGGAATTCCGCGCTACCGGCCACATCCGGCTGATCTTCGATGAAGATAGCCTCGCCGACATGCGGGCATATGCCGAAGCTGCGCTGCCCTGGGGGCTTGAGCTGGAGGAGCTCGGCCCGCGCGAGATTCGCGCCCGTTTTCCCGGTCTCGGTCCTGATGCTGTTGCGGCGTCGTTCTCGCCGCACGATGGCAGCGGAAATCCGCGGCTGATCGCACCGGCCTTTGCCGAGGCGGCCCGCAAGCTCGGCGCGGAAATCATTGAGGGAGCTGAGGTCGATAAGATCACCTACACGGGCTCCAGCTTCCTTGTCGCCAGTCCAAAAGGTGCATTCGCCGCTGAGTTTCTGCTCAACACCGCCGGTGCCTGGGGCGCGCGCATCGCCGCGCAGTTCCGCGAAGAGGTCCCGCTCGACGCCCGCGGCCCGCAGATGGGCGTGACCGAGCCGCTGCCGCATCGGATCCTGCCGGTGGTCGGCATCTGGACGCGCGACAAGGACCATGGCGCCTATCTGCGTCAGGTCGAGCGCGGCAACATCGTCTTCGGCGGAGCGGCCGAACGAGCTGTGGTGGACCTCGATCCAGGTCACGCGGCCGCCGACCCCATGAACCTGCCAACGCAGTTGCGCGCCGTAGCGCGACTGCTGCCGGCGATCGCGCAGGCTACGGTCATCCGCACCTGGTCAGGCTGCGAGGGCTATGTCAGGGATATGCTGCCGGTCATGGGGCGCTCGGCGACGACGCCAGGCCTGTTCCACGCCTTCGGCTTCAGTGGACACGGCTTCCAGCTCGGTCCGGGCGTGGGCGACGCCATGGCCGAACTCATCACAACCGACCATTGCGAAACGCTGCTCTACGATTTCAGGGTCGATCGCTTCAGCCGCGCCGCCTGAAGGAGCAACTTCCGACATCCGCGCAACGATGGCTCCTTTGGCCGCCAAGGGCGGGATAGTCAGTCTCGCCGGCGCCTTCGAGTATGAGGATCTCAAGCGGGCGTTGCGCGCCAGGTCGGCAGAATCATGAACGCCGCCAGGATGAATACGCTATCTCCAGCACCAGCCTTCAAATCATCGAACCTTGACGAGCCCCGGCGTCGCCGCTCACGGGCATTCTGGAGCCTGCTACGGACGTGCATTCCGCACAAGTCAAAGAGATCGTCTTTCGCCCTTTGACGAAGACGAGCGCCCGACCGTCCCCATCGGCCAGCTACGGGGACCTGTAGCCCGACGCTCGATGGCGCAGGAATTGGGTTGCCTCGCCATAGTCAAATTACCATATGGGAATATTACAGCCCAGTCCCTTGCGCGCTTTCGGCACAATGAACCCGGCGGCTGCGGCCGATGGGAGTTTCCAGGACGTCAACCTCCACGCCGCCAAGCGCCGCTGGCTTAACGGTGGTAAGCGCCTTACGGCAGTCCAAAAAAAGCAAATTGGGTTGGAATAGTTTCCCGCTGGTCCCAGTATACGGCATATGAAGGCGAGCTTCGACGTCACTCCTCATCTGGAGGATCTCTGGCGGTACGGTCGGGTGCTCACGCACAACGACGCAGACGCCGATGATCTGGTGCAAGAAGCGCTTGCTCGCGCCCTGACACTGGCTCGCAGCTACGACGGCTCGCGTCCGCTTATGCCGTGGCTGATCACCATCGTCCGGAATACGTTTCTGACAAGTGCAGTCCGCGCGGAGGCCGAGAGGCGCCGTCTTGCAGCCTATGCTGAACAGTCCAACCCGCAGCTTCTACCATCGCAGGAGCATAGCGCCGAGCTCTCCAATGTGCGGAAGGCATTGGCGGAATTGCCGACCGAGCAGGCCGAAGTCCTCCATCTGGTCGGCGTCCTGGGTTTCACTTATTCCGATGCCGCTGACGTGCTCGGCGTACCGCATGGAACTGTCATGTCACGCCTGAGCCGCGCTCGGTCCGCATTGAAACGCAATATGGAAAAATTGACCGACAGCGCACCTGTGCGGTTGAAAATCGTAGGAGGCCGCCATGTGGCCAAGTGACCGTATTTCCGAAGAAGAGATCAACCGCTTTCTCGACGGCGAGCTGACCCAGCCCCAGAGATCTGACCTCCAGGCCCGTCTTGCTCTGGAGCCGGAGCTGGCGGCGGACGTGTTTGCGCAGGCACAGCGCATGGAAGCTTTGCGCGTCGCTCAACCGCAGCGGCTTTTCCCACCGCGTGCCAGCGTGGACAAGGCAAAGCGACTGGAAAGTGCATTTCGGCGGCGAAGGATATTTAGTGCACTCAAACTGCAAACGGCAGCCGCCTTGCTCGTTTTGGTGGGTTGGTCGGCCAACTCATTGACCCTGCCTCTCCGGCAGGGAGGCCAAACCACAGATGAGAATTTCATTCTCGCCGCGCGTGATGCCTTGCGTGTCGCTCAGCTGAATGCCGGCCCGGAAAAAGGCAGTGAACCAAAGCAGGACAAGATCGAACGACTGGTCGGCGCAATGAACATCAGCATGCCGGATCTTCCAGCGACATGGAGGGTGAAAGATGTTCAGGTGCAGCCCTGGAACGGGCGGCAGAGCCTTGTCGTGACGGCCGACACGCCGAGCGTTGGCCGGATCACACTGGTTGCGGTCGCGATGAGCGGCGAAGACGCTGTACCGCCTACTCCCGCTACGGATGGCCGCGTGCCGACCGTCTACTGGCAATCGGGTGGCACAGCCTACGCTCTGATGGGTCCTGCCGCGCCAGATCGGCTTGAGAAAGAAGCTAAGGAAATCGAAGTTGCTACGCGGAGGAACGTTGCTTCCAAGAGAAGGGGCTGATGACCAAAACCACAAGCACTAGCCAGAGGAAGGTGAAGCTGCATGTCTGCTGAGCAAATTCAGAAACATTTCGTAAAATTTCTTGGTGCAGATGTGGGGGTATCGTTCAGTGATCCTGCGGATCCACGTGAGGTGGTTCTATACCGGCCAGACAGACTTTCTGAGACATTTGTGACGTGGGCGTTCGAAGAGCTCGAAAAGACCGCACCAAATATCGCAAGGAAGATTGACCGAGTGCTCGTATCCTATGAAAGTCGGCTTGGCCGCACTCAGCGTGGCGTGAATATGTCCTCAAGTAACAGGGCGCGTCACCCCCTAGATCCCGAGCCGCCTTCAAGGCCTGAAGCTTCGGGACAAGCAGCATGATACGGCTTCCGACGCCGACAACAGAAGCAATGCGGTACTACCCGTCGACGTGCCCAGTTTGCGCAGGAACTGCACTCGCAGCCGATATCATCCTGCGGAAAGTCGAATTCCAGTGCGCTCATTGCGGCGGATACGAGATCACCGTCGCTGCGCGATTGGCAATGAAAGGCATGTCGCAGGATCATTGCGAGGCGTGGCTTTCGCAGGCCCGGCAACAAACTTCCGATACTCGGGGAATTGCGCTCATAGCTTGTGCGAATGAAGATCTGACCGGCGGTGAATAATTGCAGTTTGGGAGATCAGCACCGAGTTCGTGTGAGTGTCCATGACAACACGAACGTCACGGTCTTCGACGAAAGGCGCGCAAGAATGATGCTGTTCGAGGACGCGCACCCGCGGGCGTTTCCTCGCGGCCCGGCATTTCCGGCGGGGTTGGTGCCGGGCCGATCTGCCCTGTTATTCAGAGCATTTGCGGAGCGATCCACGGCAAGGGAACGGGGCGGCGCAGGGGCGCTGGAACCAGCTGAAAGGGCATTCATGTGACGGATGGGGCTTCCGGGGGCGAGCGCAAAAATGCACGGCTTGCTGATCTGCGCGCAGCGACAATGCTACGCGAGACCGCCTATTTGTCGTTCGATGTGGCGACCGAAAATGCACTTTTAGCAATAGCCACCGAGATGAACATGAGCCGCCTGGATGTCATTCGGATGGCTTTGAGTGATTGGCTGGAATCTCGCAACGAGTCCCGTATGGCCGCGAATGAATAGCTGCGCTGGCGATCCCGCCCTGGTATTGTTTGCAGCGAACAGCCGTATGAGTAGCATGATTGGAATGGAAAAGGACTGGCTGAAAATCACCCTTTGGGTAATGCTGGCTACCTCAGTCTCGAATTGCATCTGCCCCCGGTTTTTTGCGCCGCCGAGGCCTGCATGGCGGGCCAAATGGATATGACCCTTCGGTAGCTTCCCGGCCATAGAGCAGGATCGACAAACTGCGAATTCCATCAAGTCGGCCAGCCAGATCGGTCGCTGCAGCTCCTACGCCTTGACGCCTTCAGTAGATTCCGCCCGCCGCCGCCGGATCGCCTCGGCGATGAAGACGCGCGACAGCGCGTGATAGAGCGGCTCATGCGAGATCAAGCGCGCCGTGCCGTAGCCCAGCATCGAGGCCAGCATCAGCGCGATGACATTGTCGTGATTGCCGGTCATCTCCAGGATGATGACGAAGGCTGTCATCGGCGCCTGCACCACGCCAGCGAAATAGCCGGCCATCCCGAGCAGCGCCGCCGCCCCTGTGCTGGCGCCAAAGAGGAGGCCAAGCGAACTGCCGATGCCGGCGCCGACCGCCAGCGAGGGCGCAAAAATGCCGCCCGGAATGCCAGAGATCATCGACAAGAGACCTGCCGGCAATTTCTCGGCGAAGAAGAACAATGGAAGCGGCGAGCCTTCTACCGCGCTACGCGCCTGAGCATAACCGGTGCCGAACGTGAGCCCCACCTGAAAGGATGCCGATTATCGCCACCGCCAGCCCACAAATGGCGGCCACCAGCAAGGTACGCCACAAGGGCTGCAGCGCGTTCCAGCGCCGGATTCGCCGCGTCGCCTTTAACGCCAACAGCGAGAACAGCGCGCCCAAACCGCCGCCAATGACGCCGCAGGCAAGCACCAGCGGCCAGGCGGCAGCGAGTGAGATCGTTTCCTTGGCAACGCCGAAATAAGTGTAGTTGCCGAGCAGCCCGAGCGACGCGATGCCTGCCAAAATCACCGCCGTTAGCACCAGCCCGTTGGTGCGCGCCTCGTAGGTGCGGCCCATCTCCTCGATGGCGAAGACGATGCCGGCGAGCGGCGTGTTGAAGGCGGCGGCGATGCCGGCAGCCGAACCGGCCAGGATCAGGCCGCGCGCCTGCGCCATGCCGCCCCAGCGCGCCACCTGCAGCATCAGCGACGCGCCCACCTGCACGGTTGGCCCTTCGCGGCCGATCGAGGCACCGCTGAACAGGCCGACGATGGTGAGTGCGATCTTGCCGACGACCAGTCGCAGCGAAAGGATGTGGCTGCGGTCTTCGTCATCGCGCAAGTGTCGTGCAGCGATCGCCTGTGGAATGCCGCTGCCCTGCGAGCCAGGAAAGAAGACGTAGGCAAGCCAGGCGCACAGGATGAAACCGAGTGGTGTCATGGCGAGCGGCAGGTAGCTGCGCGCGCCGCCACTGTCGCCAGTGATTTGATGGAACAGTGCCTGCGCTTGGTCCGCCAGAACAGCGAACAGCACGCTGATCAGGCCGATGGCAATGGCGCCGGCCCAGAACACCAGACGCGGCTGCCAAACGCGGCGCGAATCCTACATCGCGCGCGAACGGCGGACCATTCGGGACTTTGTAATCTGTCGGGTCACGGAAGGCTGTCCTGTTAGGCAAGGAGCACTACTAACACGAACCCCTGGCGAAACGACAACATCTCCGGCGGGGGCCGGGCGAAGAATGCGAGCTTAGCCTCGACTGACCTTTCTTTCCATGATGACCACTTCCGCTAACTCTTCAATATGACCGACCGAACAGTGTTGATTTCCGGCGGCGGGATTGCCGGGCCTGCTCTTGCCTTTTGGCTCAAAGAAGCCGGATTCAAACCAACCCTGGTCGAACGGGCGCCTCGATTGCGCACCGGAGGGTATGTCATTGACTTTTGGGGCCTTGGCTACGGTATCGCCGAGCGGATGGGGCTTGAGGCAGACATAAACCGCGTAGGCTATCATGTGCGCGAAGTGCGCATTGTCAACGATCGCGGAAAGCGCGTCGCAGGTTTTGGCACAGACGTTTTTGCCGAGTTGACCGGCGGGCGCTTTGTGACGCTCGGACGCGGCGACCTCTCGCAGCTGCTGTTCGAAAAGATCAAAAATACGACTGAAATCATCTTCGACGACGAGATCGTCGGACTTCAAGAGCAGTCAGCTGGCGTGCGCGTTCAATTCAAACTGGAAGCGAGCGCGCATTTGATCTGGTGATCGGCGCGGACGGTTTGCATTCCGGCGTTCGTTGGCTGGCCTTCGGACCACAGCACGAGTTCGACAAGAAACTCGGCTACGCAGTTGAGCTCTATTTCGACAGCGTCAGTCAGATCAGGATGAACAGTTGGTCGCAAGGGCGCATTGCCCTGACCGGCGATGCCGCGTTTTGCCTGTCCTTGTTAGCAGGACAAGGTTCAGCCTTGGCCATGATTTCCGCCTATGTGCTGGCAGGCGAACCCTTCAGAGCCGACGGCGGCATGGGGAGGAAGGTTTCTTGCGAGATTACATCCATACAAAGCAGCAAGGCGCCGAGCGATTTGCCACAGCCTTTGCACCAAGGACGCGACTTGGCCTGCTGTTGCGCAACCTAGTGATAAGGACATTCGAAATCCCCGGGGTGGCACGTCTGGCGATCGGGAGGGAAATTACCGACACCCTGCAGCTACCCGACTATCGCTGGCCAACCCCGATGAATTGACGGTCGCGAGGTCAGAATCTCGAAAGCAACGCCTCCTCTTCAGTATAGTCCCAAAACGCTCCTCCCGCATGGCGCGCAACAGCCACTCGCGCCAGCTTCCCGAAAAAATGCCCGTCAGGCTGGAATAGTTTCCCGCCACGCTCGGTATATGCCGCATGAGAGTGAACTTCGACGTGGCGCATCAAACCAACGGAGCCATCGTCCGATGCTGGGAGCGGCAGCGCCATCTTGGGAGCGCAGCGCGGGTGCTGATGATTTGCGACTACGTCAGCGCTTGCGATCGGGAGGAGCGCGCTCTCATCTGGCCCAGCGGTTACCCCCTGTCCGTAACCGCTGGGCCGTTCCGACTGGCCCCGTTCAACCCAAGCGATTGTTTCCTGCGGCGTGATCAGCGCAGTGAGCACACGCCACGCGCTGATTATAGGTGTTTTGGACTGCACACGAGGCAAACACTGATGCGGAAGTTGGAAGAATATGAGGAGATTGCGCTAATAGGCTACCCATACGACGGAGACTACATAGCTGTGGTGGATGGCATGGGGGACCGTGCTCGATTGCTCGGAGGGGCGTTGTGTGGACTTGATGGCGCGACGCTGACGCACCAAGCGGCGGCTTTGCCAAGATACTATCCGCAGGCATCCCATCTCGTTATCGCCACGATAAAGGGGGACCGGCTTGTTGCGATCCGGGATTATTAAAACGCAAAGGACGGGCTTCTACGATGGAGCAACAACGTCCAACGCCCCGACAAGGCGATCTGTTTGATGAAGCCGAGACACGGCCCGAGTTGACGACAATTACGAATTTCTGATGACCGCATTGAGAACCCGGCGACCAAATCTTGTTGGTTCGGAAAGCCATGTTGGCCAATGCTATGGCGCTACAGAGCAGGAAGGAAACGATGACCATCAAAGCAGTTGGTGTGACCGTCGCATCTTTGGCACTTTCCTTTACCTGGGCGCAGGCCGCCCCCACACTCCTCTCTCAGCACGGCGCCTGGGGCGTCTATTCATATCGCTCTGACACCACAAGGTGCTATGTCTTGAGTGTCCCCGTCTCCAAACTGCCCACAGATGTCGATCATGGCGAGAATTTTGTCATGGTCTCGCAGGCGCCAGACGACGAGCAACCCGAAGCCATCATGGGGTATCGGCTTAAACCAGGTTCGGACATCGATGTGGTGATTGCAGACCAGCGCTTCTCAATGTTTACCCAAGACAACAAGGCTTGGCTGCAGAACGCCGATGAGGATCGATCAATGGTTGATGCCATGCGGGCCGGCAGCAGAATGAAACTGTTCGCCACGTCCTGGAGAGGTACACACACCCAGTATGCCTATTCCCTAGTCGGACTTACCGCCGCCTTGAAGGCGAGCAAGACTTGCAAATAGAATGCTCAAACAAAAAGACCCTACACTGGACGAAGCGACAAACGCTCGCGCCTGAATTGTCGGCGGCACACCCATCCGATCGGATTATCGCGAGCGGCTGTCGTGCGGCAGCTCCTGCAACAAGGAAGCGCTGGCTGCGTTCTCCACATGGAGAAGCGCCAGTTGGATGGTTAGACGGCGCCCAAAAAACATGAGAGAGTTCGTCAACACCGCTATCATCATCGTATTGATAGCGATCGCTGTCGTCCTCCTTTTGCTGGCGCCAAAAGGCTTTCAGTTCGGTCCGCCGGATCCGATTGTCAGCTCGAGTGTTTCTGGCTTACCGCGAAGAGAGCCAGCACCTTTGTGCGCGCACCTTTGGCTCGAAGTGTTGCGTGAGGTAGTCCGGTCGCCGGTAGCTTTGCCGTGCCAACTTATTCGTCCCAAACCAAGCGAGGTTCCCAAATTCTCGCGGCGCCAATTTTCTCAGTCCGGCGCTTGCCGAAAAAAATGCTATCGGGCTGGAATAGTTTCTGATCCGTCTCGGTATATTGCTTATGAAGGTGAAGCTCGACGCCACTCCTCGTTGGAAGGTTTCCTTATGGCGGGGTGCCTACACGCTATGACTCCGACACTGGCGACTTGGTGCAAGAGGCCCCTTGTGTTCACCTTGCCCTCACGCACGCCTGTGACATCTCCGGCCCATTGCTCCCTTGGCTGATTGCCGCTGAGCGGAACCTATTAGTAAAGAGTGTCGCCTGTACCACGGATGGAAATCTTCGCTTCGGAAATAATGCCGAGCTGCGTTGAAATCTGAACTAGTCGTAGCGGAAAGGAAGTAGAATGGAAGACAATCAAAGCTTGTCCCAACGCTGGGACAACTATCAGCCGTCCAAGACACTCTGGTTCTGGTCGCTGGTCGGCGCCGCAGTATTGACCATGATCGTCGGCTTCACAGCCGGTGGCTGGACGACCGGGGGGACTGCGACGCAAATGGCGCAAACCTCCGCACGAGACGCGCGGGCCGAACTGGTCGCAAATCTGTGTGTCGAAAAGTTTATCAGCGCAGCCGATGCGAGCCAGAATTTGGCGAAACTGAAGGAAACATCGCCCTACCAGCGCGATAGCTTCGTCACCGATGGAGGCTGGACCAATCTTGCCGGCATGAAAAACAAAGCGCCCGGCGCGGCAGATCTGTGCGCAGATAAACTGGCGGCGATGGATGCGATCCCCGCGCGCACCGTTTCGCCGGCCCAAACCAGCGGCTGAGGAAAGGTCGATATTTCGTCAGCGAGGGCTGCATATCGGGACGGATAGTCACACAGCACTTGCAGATCGAGGCGAGGTGGTTCTTGGTGGTGCGTGCTTCGATACAGCAGGGTCGGCCCCGCTTGATGGCGACCGGTCACGCCTTTCCCGAATTTGCCGGCGGGGAAGTGTCTGAGTCGAAGCGGTTTCCATTTCTTAAAACCGCGGTGAAGTCTTGCATCGTTTGTCTATCGTGGGCGCGCTCGTTCGGTCAGTTCTCGCCGCAGCTCTGCTGGCCGCCTCTGCAACGACGACGGGATCGCGAGCCGAGACCAGCAGGATCCCTTTGCCGCGCTTCGTCTCGTTAAAGGTTTCACCCGCCAATCTACGCATTGGACCTGGTGTCGACTACAGCGTTGAATGGGTCTTCATGCGGCCGGGCATTCCACTTGAGATCTACCAGCAATACGGCAACTGGCGCCGGGTAAGAGATTGGACCGGAACCAACGGATGGATTGATGTGGCGCTTCTGTCGGCGCGCAGAACCGCAGTCGTCGCTCCGTGGAGCAAAGGCAACGTTGCACTGCGCAAGAAGCCTACACTGGATAGCCCTGTCACTTCCTGGCTCGAACCTGACGTTGGAGTCAAACTCAGGCGATGCGACGGACAATGGTGCAGAGTGGCGCTGAAGTCGATGTCCGGCTTCGTCAAACAGATCGACTTGTGGGGGGCTTATCCCGGCGAAGTTCTGTGAACAACAAGGTTTGGAGAAAAAAGCGTTGACGGGCACTCGAGCGCTGTCCGTTACCCCTTTTGACGCAGTCTTGGGAGTATTCACTTGGGCGAGTACGTAGCCTGTCCCTCACCGCTCTGACCTTCCCTGACATTAGTCCGGTCATCGTGCAGATAGGGCCACTTGCAGTCCATTGGTATACTACCCGTTTTGGGGCGCGAGTTGGGCAATTCCGACACGGTGGCCCGCAATCACGAAATTGTTCCTTTTGGCAATAATGCGTGATTTCTCATTGCCATTGTTGATTGACGCCAACTTGCCGTCGCCAAACGGAGGGCCCGATCCGGAGTATCTTCGTACACCGCATATTGAGCCAGCAATCTCTGCTATGCGCTTGGCAGATCGACGTCTCGTGCGCTTAACCGCATTGGAGAGCCCCGCGTGTCGGAAGCATGGAGACGTCGCCTTCTACGTCACGACCTCAGCCCATTGGACCTTATCTTGCCACAATCGGACAATGCGATAGATCAAGCGTCAACGATGGATTCAATAAATTGAAGATCACCGTAATCCCTGCAGCCGTGGCGCTCGTCGGTATGACGGCGCAGGCGTGGGCGGATACAGCATGTATGGCCCCAGCGGGACGGTTTGAGCTCGGGCAGTATGCCTGCTTGAGAGTCGGCGAGACGAGCCACCTGGCCCGCTGTGAAGTGAGCCTCAATATCTTGTCCTGGAAAGAGGTGCTTGATCATTGTCCGGGCGGCCCGGCACCAGGACCCGCTCTGGCTACATCTGTCTGCCGGGCCAACGACCAGTTCTTCCCGCCCAGCGGCTTCGCCTGTCTCATCGTAGACGGCAGCACGCACCTGGCGCGCTGCGACACCGTGCTCAACAATCCATCATGGACAAAGGTGCAGGAAGGCTGCCCCGGCGCGCCGCAACCTCATGTCATTCCAGATCCCCAGGTCCATCCATGGCTCGAGCATCCGTTGTCAGGTCCTCGCCGCCTTATTGAACGCCTGCGAGACGCGCTTTAGACCTCGCCGCTGCTCACTGGAAGTTTTCTACTTAACCCGTTTTAAGCTAGGTCTGCCAGAGGTTCTGCTTTGCTGGTCATTAGTCCTCGGAGGTGGTCTGGAGCGCCGAGATTTGCTCGGTATCATAGCGATGGCGAAGGTCTCCGACCGCCTTCGGGTCCGGTGGCCCAGATCGCGAGACCATCTCGGCAAGCTCCTCGAAATAGTGCTCGTGCCCAGGGGGCGAGACGGTCATGATCACCCGTGCCGGCCTGTCGGTCGTATTGGCGATGTTGTGCGGCACGCCCGGCGGGATGAACACGAACGTGCCGGAGGTGGCTTTGACGGTTTCATCGCCGATATGCCATTCGCACTCACCTTCGACAACATAGAAGGTTTCCTCCTGCACGCGGTGCACGTGCCGGCCGGTGGAGAACCGTGCGGGTATCGTCCAGTCGAACATGCTCGTGTATCTGGTGTGCCTACCGGTCACGAGGAAGGCCATAGGCTGGCCGGCGAGCGTAACGCCCGTAACGTCATTTGGCCGCCTGATCACTGCATTTGCGGGCATGGCGAAACTCCCTGTTTGCTGCAAGCTCCCTCATCGAGGAGCCGCCGATAGGGTGCATCGTGCCAGCTCGACATGTCGTGAAGGGCCTGCGAAAATGTTGCGAAACGTTTCCGAATGACAGTTGTTCGATCCATGTCAGCGATTTACGAATTCGGCCCGTTCCACCTCGACACCAGCCTCGGGATCTTGTTGCGTGGATCAGAGCCCACTGGAATCGGACATCGTGCGGCCGCCTTGCTTCAGTTGCTACTTGATCGGGCCACGCAACCGGTTGCCAAGGAGTTGCTGTTCCAGACCGCTTGGCCGGGACTCGCTGTCGAAGACAGCAACCTGACGGTCCAAATCGCCGCCATTCGCAAAGTCCTGGAAGAAGTGGGCGGTGCAGGGTGGATCGAGACTTTGCCACGCCGGGGCTACAGGTACGTCGGCCCGCCGGTCGTAACCCGCCACCCTGACGTTGGCACCACAGAGGCTCCATCTCTGGAGCTGCCGCTCAAACCATCCGTCGTCGTGCTTCCCTTTGCCAACCTGGGTGACGAACCCGAGCAAGCCTATTTTACCGACGGCATGGTCGACGACATCATCACTGGCTTGTCGCGCGTCAAATGGATGTTCGTGATCGGGCGCGGCACGACCTTCTTCTACAAAGGCCGCATGGTTGCCCCGCGACAGGTGGGCCAGGAACTCGGCGTGAGATACGTGCTGGAAGGGAGCGTGCGCAAGATCGCCGATCACGTTCGCATCAACTGCCAGCTTGTCGACGCAACGAGCGGTGCGCAGGTCTGGTCGGAGCGGTACGATCGCAAGCTAGATGATGTGTTCGCTCTGCAGGACGAGATCGCCTCGTCGGTCGTGGCCGCGATGGAGCCGGGGCTTCAGCGCGCGGAGATCGAGCGCGTCAGGCGCAAACGGCCGGATAGCCTCGACGCCTACGAGCTCGTCCTCAAGGCGCAACCTGACGTCGACTCAGGTATGCCGCAGCAGGTCACACGCGCACTCGTATGCCTTGAGCGGTCGTTAATTCTGCTGCCGACTTACGCTTTGGCACACGCGAACGCCGCCATGTGCCACCATTGCCTCTTCCTGCGCGTCGGCCTTAAGGAAGAAAACCGGGCAGCCTCGTTGCGTCACGCCGATGCCGCCATGACATTTGGCCAGGACGATGCTCGAGCTTTGACGCTTGCGGGCTTCTCCCTTGGCATGGACGGCCACGATCGCCCGGGCGCGTTCGCTGCCTTCGAGGCAGCACTGGCATTGAGCCCCTCGTGCGCGCTCACTTACATTCTCGGGAGTGTGGTGGCGGGTTGGGCGGGTGACGCTGAGCGCGCGATCGATTGGAGCGAGCGAGGCATCCGCCTCAGCCCATTCGATCCGTGGGCCTTTGCAGCCTACGACGCTCAGGCACTTGGCCATTTTCGTGGTGGTCGCTACCAAGATGCGGCCGATGCAGCCCACAAATCCATCCGGGCCAATCCCGCCCACAGCATCACCTACGTGCAGTTGGCAGCGGCGCTTGCCAAGCTTGGGCGCCTGCCAGAGGCTAAGGCGACCGCGGCACGGGTTCTCGAATTGCACCCCACGTTCCGTTACAGTCGGCAATTCTCCGGTGTCGACTGTGCGCCGGCTCTGGCGGTCTCTATGGCTGAGGCACTTAGCGCTGCCGGGCTACCGGAGTAGGACTGCCCATTCGGGCTTTTCGTCCCGAATGCCGCTCAGCGATCGCACGAATCACCGAATTGGCACGGATATCAGGCAAACCGCACTCGATCTATGAATAGGTCCTTAGGTGGCCGCCTCGGATTGGAACCGGGTGTGTGGGCGGAAAACCTGTGCGGCAGCGGGACGATGGGAGGCCCGCTGCCGCCGGGGGAGAGCACGATGACTGACTAACGCGCGCTCCTCCATGCTTTCCCGTGCGTCGGCTCGGGGGTGTTTGAAACTGCCGCACTGGAAAAGTCGAACGGCTTCCGAAACCGAACTCGGGTTCCGGAACTCTCATCAGCCCTTGGCGACGGGCAGCGCGACGAAACGATTGGTGTCGTCGCGGGTGATCTGCATCAGCACTGCCATGCGGCCGGATTTGACTGCATCGGTCATCGCCTTGGTGACGTCGTCGGTGCCGTTCACTTCGGTCGAATTGACAGCGGTGATGACATCGCCCGGCTGGATGCCACGATCGGGGCGGAAAAAGCCATGACGAACTTGTTCATGCTGATCTCCGCATTGCGTCGGACAGCCCGCCGCGGACCGTCCTTGCAGAGCCTTTTACGCAGCGCCTCCCGTGCCCCTACGCGGCGCGGGGTGACTTTTTTCAAGGTGCTGCCGGCGCAACGGCCGATCCCGCCGCGACAGAGATTGGCAGGTCCGGCAAAGAATCCTCCGCGTCGAGCGTAGGGTTCGGCCGCGTGCTGCGTATCGGTCAGCAGTCGCCCCCGCAACCCGACACGAAAGGACCACCATCATGAAACGCTCAGCACTCATTGCGGCCCTGCTTATCGGACTCGCACCGCTCTGCGCGGCGCAGGCACAGGACATGCCGGGCCAGCGCATCCTGCAACGGATCGACACCAACGGCGACGGCGCCATCTCCAAGGACGAGATGACGGCCGCCCGCGAGCGCCTATTCAGGAAGCTCGACCGCAATGGCGATGGCGTCGTCGACAAGAGGGAAATCGAGAGCGCCCGCCAGGCGATCAAGGACCGCGCCGAGGTGGCGCAGGCGCGAGTCGGCAACCGCTGGCGGCGCCTGGACAAGAATGGCGACGGCAAGGTCTCGGAACAGGAGTTCGCCGGCAGCATGCCGCTGTTCGAGTTGGCCGACCGAAACGGCGACGGCAAACTCTCTGCTGACGAGATCGCCTCCATCCGCAAGCTGATCGCCGAGCGTGCGAACTGATCTTCAATACCGATCGATCTTCCATCGGCCTCACCAAGGAGCATCACATGACCTTTCCAATGAAAATCCAGCTGTTCTGCCTCGGCGCCATCTTCCTCGCATCGGCAGCATCTGCGGCCTCGGCCGAGGAATGGAAACGGCCGACCGCGCATGGCGGCGAAATCAGCCGCAGCGTCGGCAAGGACGGCAACGTCTATACCGGATCAACCACCCGCACCGGCCCCAATGGCGGCACCTACACGTCCAGCTCAAAATGCGTCGGAGGCGTTGTTGACCGCTGTGCCCGCAGCTATTCTGGCACCGGGCCGAATGGGCAGACCTTCTCCGGCAAGCGGGTGTCGGCGCGCTGGCCGTTCCATGGCCGATCGGCCGGCAGCTTCACCGGCCCGAACGGCAATACGGTCCACGGCTTCCGCCGCTGGCGGCGCTGACATCTGGTGTGATGGACTTGAATCCGAAATTCGTTTCTGTGCTGCTCCTGATCGATGCGAATTTCGGATTCGCCGAACCAGCAGTCTCGCCCGTGGAAGCGCGCCGCCGTGCGACATGAGGAGCCCTGTGGCGAAGATGACCTTCTGGTACGCATCGCAGCAGGCAGCCAAAGCGCACTGTCCGAGCTCATCGCCCGCCATGGCCGTGGGCTGCGGATATTTGCCGCGCGTTATCTCGGCAATGCCGGCGACGCCGAGGATGTTGTGCAGGAGGTGTTCGTGACTGTCTGGAAACAAGCCGCTCGGTTTGATCCTGCCAGAGGGCGGGCCTCGACCTGGCTCTACCGGATCACAGCCAACCGTTGCATTGACCAGCGCCGGCGCAGGGCACTACGCAGCTTCATTGGGCTGGACGACATAAGGGACGAGGTCGCCTCGTCCGAGGCCGATGCCGAGACGACAACTGCAGCGCGGCAGGAACTGGCGATCGTGCGTGACGGGCTCTCGCGCCTGCCGGAACGGCAGCGCATGGCGGTGCTGCTCAGGGCCGTCGGCGACCTCGACATCGCGGCGATCGCGGAGGTGATGGGCAGCAGCGTCGGCTCGGCCGAGCAATTGCTTGTCCGCGGACGGCGCGCACTCAGGGATCATCTGGCAATGGCGGCCGTGGGCCGCGAAAGGAAGTCCTCATGACACGGGACGAATTCGAACGAAACAGGCGTCGCTTCGGCGACACCGTTGAAGCCTGGCCGGCGCCGTTCCGGCAGCAAGCGCGGAACTTGATGGCGGCGGAGCAGAAGGACGATCCGGATGCCGCGCTCGACCGCCTCGTGCTCGAGGCGGCTCTGACCGATGGCGACGACCAGGAACTGGCTAGCAAGGTGCTGGCCCGTATCGCAGCCGGCTCGGCACGCCCCTACTTGCTGCCGCGCCTCTTCCTGAGCCCGGCCGGGTTCGCGGCCTGCGCCGCTGCCGCGCTCGTGGCGGCGACGCTGGCAGGCTACCAGGTGGCGCGGCTGCAGGACGATCCGTCCGATACGGAGCTTCTGGCGCTGGCGTCCGGTTCGGCGGTGGCCGATGGCGGCGGTGTCGCGGCCGATCCGGAAGGGGAGGGCTCGCTTTGAAGCGTTCCTGGATATGGACGGCGACGCTGGTGCTGCTTGCCCTTTCGCTGGCCGTCAACTTCTTCCTGGTCGGTTATGCCATGCATGGCCTGCGGCAAGGCGCGGCGGCGCGTGTGTTCTTGGCGGATATTGCCAGCAGCTATCCGCCAGAGGTGAGGAAGGAGTTCCGCGGCGTGCTGCGCGACAACCGCGCGCGCACCTTCCAGGCGCTGCGCGACCTGCGCAGCGCGCGCGCCAATCTGGCGGCTACGCAGAAAGCCATGCCCTTTGACGAAGCCGCAGTGAAGGACGCGAT
Source organism: Mesorhizobium sp. Root695 (assembly GCF_001428185.1). NCBI lineage: Bacteria > Pseudomonadati > Pseudomonadota > Alphaproteobacteria > Hyphomicrobiales > Phyllobacteriaceae > Mesorhizobium > Mesorhizobium sp. Root695. The sequence goes on from NZ_LMHO01000004.1 coordinate 45,044, forward strand.
GGCGGCGGTGCGCACCGCAACGACCAACCTTCAGGCGACCATGCAGGATTATCTCCTGACCGCGCTGAAGACCGTCAATTCGAAGCCCGCCGCGGGAGGTTGAGCAGCTGCGGCCCCACTGGCGGCACAATCGTCGCAGGCGATCGCCCACACCTCAGTGCTTCAGTTGTCGCGCCTAGATAACCCAATCGTTCAACGAATAGGCATGGATGTAGTCGATCTGCATTTCCGCGGGCGTCGCAAGCCCGTCGGCGGGCGCTCCCGCGATGCCGCCCACTGCCAGATCGACCAGCATATACATCGGCTCGTGCATGTCGGCAGGTGTCGCGGCGCGGGCAACTTCGACGTCGTCGAAATACCAGACGAGTTCGTCTTCCGTCCACAGCACCCCATACGTGTGGAACCCTCCGGTATCCGAGACAAAGGGAGTCGAGGCCGCTGTTGTATGAGTTCCCGTCTCGTTCGAGTGGCTTGTCAAAAGAAGCTTGTTCGGATCCTGACCGGTCATCTCTATGACGTCCAGTTCCGGTGGCCAAGAGCCGTCCGCCGGCAGAAGCCAGAAGGCCGGCCATGCGCCTTGTTTTTCGGGCATGTCGGCCCGAATTTCGAAATAGCCGTAGGTCTGTGCGAAGGATTCGTAAGTTGTCAGCAGACCTGACGTGTATTGGTAGTTGTTTATGTAGGGCTTGATGGCCTCAGCGGCTCGGGCGGCGGTAATCGTGAGAACACCGTCCTCGACGCTGAACGGGTTGACGGAACTCGTCGGGGCGTAGCTGGTATCGATATACCATTGCAGCTCGCTATTGCTCGTGAGCGAGCTGCCATTCGCGCCTCCCCACCAGAAGTTCGTGTCCCAGGTGCCGCTCGAGCCATTCCACAGGTTCAGTGTGTTGAACTCGTCCGAGAAGGTGAGTTCCAGATGCGACCTGTCCAAGGCCAGATCGAACTGGCTTGCGGTGAACTGCTCGATCGTCTTGTTGGCGAAGACGAGAAACTCGGTGTCGGACAGATCAAGTCGGACGTTCGCTCCCGACTGGACCATGTTGGCGTGCACCTGCTCGAAGGAGGTGAAGCCGTAGCTCCCGACGCGCACTGTATCCTCGGCGCTAAAGTCCAGGATCAGGTCACTGCCGTTGCCGGGGGCCACGACGAAAATGTCTGCCCCGGAGCCGCCCTTGAGAACGTCGTCGCCCTTTAAGCCGTCGATCGTCTGTTGGCCGGAGCCGCCGGTAATGATGTTGTTCAGCTCGTTTCCGAAAGCATAGCGTTTGTCGCCCGTGACCGTCAGGTTCTCGAAATGCGCCGGGAGCCTGTAGCTCATCCAGGTCGAGATGGTGTCGACACCCTCGTTGGCCAGCTCGACCGCCTTGTTCTTCGTGGAATACAGATAGTAAATGTCATCGCCCTTGCCGCCATACATCGTGACGCTGACGCTACTGTCGCCGTAGAGCGAGTCGTTATAGATGCTGCCATAAAGGGCCGGGCCGGAATTCGTCGCCGAGTACCACCTGGTCGAGGATCCGCTGTAGGGAAGTGGAACGCCCTTGGCGTTCAGGACAGTGGCCATGCTGGTCTCAGCTCCTTGGACTCGCCTCAATGTCGGCCCTAGCATCTATGGAGGACACCAGAAGCCAATGCCTTTTTGGGCCTTCGAGTTGTGTTCGACTTGTGAGGGTTACCAAGAACTTAACACGCAGGCGGTCCGGGCCGCCGCCATTGCCTCGAATGCATCAAGGTTGGGATTCAGGAAAGCAACATTCGCCCGGCCGTGATCGCCAGGAAAAACGCAAAGGCGAGTTTCAGGTAGCGCGGGTCAAGCGCGTGGGCGAGCTTGGCGCCCAAGGGTGCGAACAGGAAGCTCACGGGCGCTATGATGGCAACAGCCGGCAGGCTGACGTATCCCAGGCTGAGCGGAGGCCTGCCGGCAATCTCGAGACCCGACCAGATAAAGCCGGCCACCGCTGGAAGCGCGATAAGCAGGCCAAGCGCCGACGATGTGCCGACGGCCCGGTGGACCGGAAAGGAAAAGCTGGAAAGCGTCGGCACCGAGAGCGTGCCGCCGCCAATTCCCATCAGCGAAGAGACAACGCCGATGGTCGATGCGATCGCACGGTTGATCCAGCCGCTTTGCGGAAGGCGATCGGAGATCACGAGATGCTTCGGCAACGCCATGTTGACGGCCACCAGCAGGCCGACGACGCCGAAGACCAGCCGCAAGCCAGCACCCGGGATGAATTTCGACATGATGCCGCCGATGAGGGCACTGACGACAATCGCCGGTCCCCACAGATTGAGCAGAGGCCGATCGACATTGCCGCGCTTGTTGTGTGACCGCATCGATGAGATCGAGGTGGGAATGATAACCGCAAGCGACGTCGCGACCGCCAGATGGCTGGTCACATCAGGAGAGAAGTGAAACAGGCTAAGCACCCAGAACAGCACCGGGACGATGACGATGCCGCCGCCGACCCCGAGCAAGCCTGCCAACACGCCGGACGCAACGCCGGTTATCGCCAGACCGGCGACCAGCATTGCAATCGTCGGCCCGTCGAACATCGACGTGTCGAATCCGAAGTCCACTATGATTTCCCTTTGATTCGCCAACCGCGACACGGCCTTGCGGATACTTCGGCCGCGCTCATCCGCTGTTGCGACCCGATGCAGGGTCGCCCAGAAGTGCTGCAGCGGTTTTTGGGATGCGCTTTGGCTAGTGGCGCACCATCCCGGCGTCGACATTGAGCGTCTGGCCGGTGATCCAGCGCGCATCGTCGGAGGCCAGGAACGAAACCACATCGGCGATATGTTCCGGCTGCCCTTTGCCTTTCATCGCCTGAAGCATCTCGACGAAGCCGAACGCCTCATTGTGCGGGCTCGCCTTGACGCCGTCGCTCTCGATCAGGCCAGGCGTCACCGCGTTGGCGGTGATGTTGTATTTACCGAGTTCTGTGGCCAGCGCCCTGGTGAAGCCGATGACGCCGCCCTTGGCCGCGACATAGGCCGCCATGTTCGGCGTGCCGGCAAAGAAGGTGTTGGATGCGATGCTGATCACCCGCCCGGCCTTGCCCGCTGCACGCATCTGGTCCGTGCCGGCGCGGCTGACAATGAAGGTGCCGGTCAGGTTGACGTCGATGATCTTGCGCCAATGGTCGAGATCGACATCGTCCCAGGCGACGAACGGCACGATGCTGGCATTGTTGACCAGGATGTCGATGCCCCCGGTCAGGGCCTGGATCTCGGCGAAGAGTGCCTTGACCGATGCCGGATCGGAAATGTCGGCGGCGATCGCCCTCGCCTTTCCGCCTATCGCCGCGGCCGCCGCCTTGGCGCCTTCGGCATTGATGTCGCTGACGATGACGGTTGCCCCGTCAGCGGCAAGCCGCGCTGCGATCGCCTTGCCGATACCCTGCGCGGCGCCCGTAACCAGGGCCGTCTTTCCCGCAAGCCGTTCAGTCATGAAAATGCTCCCTCAATCCGTGATCTGGTGATGTCTGTTCAGGCGTCGGCGTCGACCACGGCCAGCGCCGCGTCGATCCCCTTGCCGATCGCCAGTTTCTGGCCGGCCGCGTTCATGGCGCCGCCAAGTGCCGTCAGCGCCGCGATCGCATAGATCGGATGGGCGGTCGGACCCATGTGACCGATGCGTGTGAGCTTGCCCAAGGTCTCGCCGCGGCCAGACGAAAACACCACGCCGTAGCGGGCGCGCGCGGCCTGCCGAAGCGCCTTCTCGTCGACGCCTTCGGGCGTGCGGACGGCTGTCGTGGTCGGCGACGCGATATTGTCGCTGGCGGCCCAGATCGACAGGCCCATTGCAGCAATGCCCGCCCGCATGGCCTTGGCGGTAAGCGCGTGGCGCGCCCACACCGCCTCCGGTCCCTCATTGAGATAGAGGTCGAGCGCGACATCGAGCCCGTTGATCTCCGAGACCGACGGCGTGAACGGAAACGGCTTGTCCCGCGACCACGCATGCTCCCAGTCGACGATGCTCAGCATCGACGCGCGGGGGGCTGCCTCGTTGCCGTTCATCTTGGCCCAGGCCCGCTCGCTGACGCCCATCATCGTGAGGCCGGGAGGCGCGCCCAGGCATTTGTTCGGGCCGGTGACATAGATATCGGCCTTGCAATCCTCCGGATGCGTCTGCATGCCGCCAAAGGACGAGACGGCATCGACGATGAGATAGCCGCCATGCGCCGAAACCAGCGCGCCGATGGCGTCGATCGGGTTGATGGTGCCGGACGGCGTGTCGTGGTGGCAGACTGAAACGACGGTGATTTCCGGATGCGCTTTCAGCATTGCCGCGACCGCCTGCGGATCGATCGCCTCATTGTAGGGCACCTCGATCTCGAGCAGATGTGGCGAATAGCGCTTCGCCCAATAGCCAAACCCCTTGCCGTAAACTCCGGAGGCAAGGTTGAGTACGACATCGTCGGGCGCGATCAGCGAGGCCGCGGCGGCCTCCAGGCCCAGCACCGGCTCGCCATGCAGGATGACCGGTTTGTTCGACAGCCGCATCGCCTTCTGCGCCTTGTCGACCACACCTTCGTAGAAGAGCTGGAACGCCGGGTCGTAGTCGTAGAGCACCGTGCGCCCGAGGCCGCGCAGCACTTCAGAGTAGGCGTTCACAGGCCCCGCGGTCAGGGTGATGACCGGATCGGCGTGTTCGAGATAGCGCATCGTCTTGTCTCCCGATTTGGCGGCCATCAGCCGTAGAATTGCGTGCCGGTCCGGTAGGTCTTGAAGTTGTCCATGTCGTGCGAGTACATCAGCTCGGCGCCATGGTCCTCGGCGAGTTTCTTCACCTTGCGCATCGAATTGACGCCCGCCACCGGATCGATGTGGAAGGCCGCCTGGCACAGCGTTTCAAGGCTCTTCTGCGTATAGGCCGCGTCGATCGTGAACATGATCGGCTTGCGCTTGGGAAACTCCACCAGCAGGCTGTAGTGGCCGATCGAATGACCGGGCGTCGAGATCAGCCGGACGCCCCTGGCAAGCTCGACGTCGCCATCGATGCCCTCGAAGGTCGAGTTGGCGCGCGTGGTGCCTTCCAGCAGTTGCGCCGTCGCGCCACGCGCCTCCGCCGCCTCCGCCGAGAAGCTCAGGTCCGAATAGCCGAGATGTTCGAAGGGCTGCGGATCGCAGGCCTGCGGCACCTCTGTCCGGTGACAGACCTTCTTGGCATGGGGAAAATATTTGTTGCCGCCGCAATGGTCGAAGTGGAAATGCGAATTGACGACGACATCGATGTCCTTCGGTTCAAGGCCGAGCAGCGCCAGGGCGCCGGGGATGGTCTGGTGCTTTTCCTGGATCGGCTTTTCGAACGGCAGCACCTTCATCACATGATCGTAGTCGTAGCCGGTGTCGATGAGGAACCGGCCCTCGGCATGTTCGATCAGGATCGAATAGACGGGGAAGCGCACTTCGCCGCCAGGGCCACGATTCCAGAACACATGATATCCGTCGAGAACGAGCGAGCCGCCGTCGAGCAGGTAGACCTTGGTATCCGACATTTCTTGCCTCCTTATTGGCGCGGGTCCCATCCGCGCATGAATTGTGGTCAGCGCGCGCCGCGCTCATATGGAATGCCGAGCGCTGCTGGCAGGCTGGCGCGCCGGCCGAACAGCACCAGCATGATCATCACCGCCAGGAACGGCAGCATCTGGATGATATCGGTCGGTATGTTGATGCCGGCCACCTGCATGGCCGTGGTCAGCGACAGGCAGACGCCGAACAGCAACGCGCCGAACAGCACCCAGATCGGTCGACCGCGCGCCAGCATGGCCAGCACGATGCCGAGAAAGCCCGCGCCGTTGGTGATGAACGGAATGAACAGCCCGGCCCCGACATTGGCGAGATAGGCGCCGCCGAGCCCTGCCAGCGCGCCGGTCGTCAACACGGCTATGGTGCGGGTCCGCACGACATCGATGCCGGCGACATCGAGCGCGGCCGGCTTGTCGCCTGCTGCCTGCAGGTTGAGACCCAGCTGCGTGCGCCGGTAGATGTAGCCCATGCCGAAAACCAGCGCGACCGCCAGATAGACGATCAGATGATGTTTGAAGAATGCGGGCCCGATGACCGGAATGTCCGAAAGCAACGGAATGACTGTCGCATCCGCCGCCGGCAGGCGCGGGTAGCTGCGTGAGAACTGGAAATGGTGGAGCAGTGCCGTCAGACCCTCAAGTCCGAGCGTCAGCGCAATGCCGATGACGATCTGATTCAGCCCTATGCGCACGCAAAGCAGCGCCATGACAACCGCCACCGCGGCACCCCCGGCGGCACCGGTGAGAAAGCCCAGCCACAGCGATCCCGAATAGAAAGCGCCGACAAAGCCGAGATAGGCGCCGGCCAGCATCATGCCTTCGATACCGATATTGAGCACGCCCGCCTTTTCGGAAATCTGCTCGCCGAGCCCGGCTAGCAGCAGCGGGATCGCCGCGGTGACGGCGCCGAACAGCAGCGCGCTCAGAAAGACTTCGCTGAAGAGCCCGGTCATCCGCTAGGCCCTCCGCGACTGGTTGTACCGGTGATCGAAATATTCGGCGAGCGCGAGCACGATCAGCACGATGGAAACCAGCACAAGCGTGAAATGATTGGGCACGCCGAGCCGCCGGGCCGCGCTCTCGCCCCCGATCGAAAGCACCGAGAGCAGGAACACGAAGCCTATTGCGGCAAAGCCGTTCATGCGGGCGAGAAACACGGCTGGAATCACAGCAAGCCCATAGGCGGGATTCCAGTCGGCGCGGACATTGCCCTGGACGCCGATGATGTCGACGGCGCCGGCAAGCCCGGCCAGCCCGGCCGAAATGGCAAAGACCGCAATGGTCAGGCCGGGGACGCCGAGCCCCGAGTGAACCGCCGCGCGTGGATTTGCGCCGACGATCCTCAGCTTCAGCCCGAACGCCGTGCGCGTCATCACCAGATGCACGATGATGATCGCCGCCAGTCCAAGCAGCAGGCCACTGGTGATGGTCGTTTCGAACAGGCGTGGCAGCCGGTCCTCCACCGGCAGCGTACGAGTCTGCGGCACGGTCGTGGCTGGATCGCGAAATGCCAGCTTGACCAGCACATTGGCGAGCGAGGTGCCAAGGAACGTCATCATCAGCGTGGTGATGATCTCGTTGACGCCCTGATAGGCACGCAGCAAGGCCGGCACCAGCGACCAGATCATCGCCACCACCATGGCGATGAGGAACGAGCAGGTCAGCGCCAGCCAGGCTGGCATGATCTGCACGAACACGGGAGCGCTGGCAGCAGCCGTCACCGCGCCGAGCAGGAACTGCCCATCGCCGCCGAGATTCCACATGCCGGCGCGAAAGGCAACGATCAGGCCGGCGGCAAGAAACAGCAGCGGCGCCATGCGCGTCAGTGTCTGCTGGATACCGAGCGGCGAGAACAGACCTTTTTCCAGCACGTAGCCATAATAGGCGAGCGGGTCGACGCCGACGGCAAGCAGGATACAGCCGGCTATGACGAGAGCGGCAAGGATCGGGCCGAGCGTCATCAGCAGTCGGTGCAGGATGTCGCGGCGCGTCACCGCCCCGCTCGTGGCATCGAGTGCGGTAGCACTGACCGTGGGTGCGGTGTCGATGCTCATGCGGCAAGTCCGATCATCAGGCGACCGACCTTGGTGCGGGCGTCGTCGGCATTCTCGACGGTGCCGACCAAAGCTCCATTTGCGATGACGGCGATGCGATCGCACATACCAAGCAATTCCTCGAGGTCGGTGGAGATCAGCAGCACGGCAAGGCCGCGCGCCGCCGTGTCGCGGATGCGCTGGCGCGACGCCAATGTGTTGGCAAGATCGAGCCCATAGGTCGGCTTGTTGAAAATGACCACCTTGGCGCCCTCTGCCAGTTCGCGCGCCAGAAGCACCTTCTGGATGTTGCCGCCGGACAGCCGCGCGACGGGCGTCTTCAGGCTCGGCGTCCGCACATCGTATTCGCGCACGAGCTGGGCGGCGCGCTTGTCGATCTCCGCGCGCTGCTCGACGCCGTTGCGCCAGAACGGGGCCGCGCCGACTTGCTTGAGGAAGAAGTTCATCGAGACCGGGAAGGTGCCGACGGTGCCCTCGCCCAGCCGGTCGTCGGTCAGGTAGCGAAGGCCGCGACGGCGGCGCTCGCCGACGCTCAGCGTCTCGATGGCGGCGCCGTCCAACCGCACCGAGCCGCAGGTGGCTATACGCTGGCCGGCCAGCGCTTCCGCCAGCTGCTTCTGGCCGTTGCCGTCGATGCCGGCTATGCCCAGGATCTCGCCTGGGCGGATGTCGAAGGAGATTGACGACAGGCCCGGCGCGTTGTCCGTCGGTGCCACCGTCAGATCCTCGACCTGAAGCAGCGGGGCCGCTCCGGCGCGGGCGGTGCGGACAGGACGCTCGACGGCTTCCGGATCATCCTTCTGCTTGCCAAACATCAATTCCACGATCTCCGAGACGATCTCCTGTTCACCCAGCGCGCGAAGCCGCTCGGGTGGGATCTCGCCGACCTTGCGGCCGAGCTTCAGCACCGAGATGCGGTCGCCGAACGCTGCCGCCTCCTTGAGCTTGTGGGTGATGAAGACGATCGCGAGACCCTGCTCGACGAGACGACGCATCAGCGCGCCCAGTTCGTCGATGCCTTTCGGCGTCAGCATGGAGGTGGACTCGTCAAGGATGAGCAACCGGCTGTTGCGCAGCATCGCGCGCAGGATCTCGACCTGCTGCTGCTCGCCGAGCGACAGCTCCGATACCTTGGCATGAAGCTTGACGGTGATGCTGAGCGTGCTGGTGATCTCGGCGACCCGCGCCGCCAGTTCTTCGGTCCTGGGACGCTGCCACCATGGCCCGCCAAGCAAGAGGTTTTCCGCCACCGTCAGCGTCGGCACCAGCATCATATGCTGGAACACGGTGCCGATGCCGAGCGCCAGCGCATGGCGCGGCGAGGTGATCGGGGTCGGTTTGCCGTCGACCAGTATGCGACCTTCGTCCGGCTGCTGCAGGCCGGACAACATGCCGATCAATGTCGATTTTCCAGCGCCGTTCTCGCCCAGCAGCACATGCACTTCACCCGGGCGGATCGACAGGTCGACGCTGTCATTGGCAACGATGCCGGGAAACCGTTTGCTCACGCCTTCAAGCGCGACGATGTCGCGCCTGTCGACGGACGATGAAGAAAAACCGCTCATGAAAGCCCAGCACTAAAAATTGGGAATCGACCGGAGGGGTGAACGGATCACCCCTCCGGCAGCTGACCTTAATCGCCTTACTGGGCGACGCTGGTCATCAATGCCCTGACGGCGGCCGCGTCATAGACCGGATCGACCTTGATCTTGCCGGAAATGACGTCTTCGCGCAGCGCCTGGATTTCCGTCCAGACATTATCCGGGATCGCGGCTGTCTTCAGCAGCTTGACCGAGTCGTCCTTGAGGCCGATCGTATAGTGTTTGGTACCGAACGTGTCAGCCTTCAGGTCGGCAATCATCGCCGCATAGACCGGCTCGATGTTCCACACCACCGACGACAGCAGGAAGCCCTTGTCGATCGGCGACTTGTCACCGATGACGTCGATGAAATAGACCTTGCCGCCATCGGCAGCCTTGGTCGTCTCGACCGCCTGCAGCATGCCGAAGCTCGAACCGTTGCCCTGGCCGAAGATGATGTCGGCACCTGATGCGATCACGCTTTCGGTGACGCGTTTGCCGCCGGCCGCATCGCTGTAGGCTGCCGGGCCGATCACCGCATAGGTGATCTTGACGTCCGGGTTTTCCGCCTTCACGCCCTGCGCGAACGCCGCCGACTGCGAATTCCACGAAGGCGGCTCGCCCGAGACGACGATGCCGACCGACTTGGAGCGCGACACCTTGGCGGCGAGACGGCCGGCGAGGTAAGCGCCCTCGTGGCCGCTCAGCGTGTAGTCGGCGACAAGGCCCTTCTCCAGGCCGGTCGGCGTGTCGACGATCGCCACCGGAACTTTCAGTTCCTTGGCGATTTCCGGAGCCGAGGTGTTGTAGCCGCTGGCATGCGCGATCAGCAGGCTGGCGCCGTCGGAGGCAAGTTCCCGCAAGGTCGGACGAACATCGCCATAGCCGAGGCCCTGGGCCACGACCACCTCGACGCCGGCGGCCTTGCCCGCCGCCTTGGCGGCGTCGATGCCTTGCTGGTTCCAGCCATAATCCGTGCCTTCTTCAGGCGTCAGGATGGCGATCGACTTGACCTCGCCGGCAAGCGCGCCGCTCATCAAGACACCGGTCAATATAACTGCACTTACACTGCTCTTAAGAAGCTTTAACATGTTACCCTCTCTGTTGTTTTATCAATCAATATTCTTATTGTTATTGCGCGAAAGCGAGATAGACTGCCTAGGAAAATTACATATGGAGCTCAGGCAAAGTGAAGATCCGTTATGCCCTTCCGGTGATGCTGGCGTTATCGTCCTTCGCCAACGCGGTTGAGTTGCACCATGTCACCGTCCGCACCGGCACTGACGGGCTCGACATGGTTCCGTTGACGATTTCGAATGCGGGCAGCGAAGGCCTCTCCTGCAACGCCGACTTCGCCCACTGGTATTCGGCCGGGATCGCAACGGTCGAACCGGGCAAGAGCGCTCGCATCGAACTCTGGTTCGATCCGAAGACCGGCACGTTCACGATCCTCAACGACAAGCGCGAGAACCTGCCCGTCGAGCGGCTTTGGTGCGGCCTCGAGGGCCGCGCATATGCCACCCGCGTGCAGGTTACGCTCGACCGCGCCGATGCGGCGAAAGGCGAGCGTGACGTGTCCTGCACCAAGGCGCAGGACAGTTTGGTCTGCCGGTAGGCGCTCATCGATCTTTCCGTTCGAACACCGCGCGCCCTTATTCTTTTGCCAGGAATGCGTCGGTGAAGACGTCGTCCGCCGACAGAGCCGCCTTGAGCACGCCCTGATCCGTCAGCGTCTTCAAGGTCTCTTCCCATTGTGTCTTCGTCATCCAGCCGAGACCGTGTTCCTTGGTGTCGGGGCTACTGAACGTCGATGCGATATCGGCGTTGATCTGCGCCAGCAGGACACCCTTCTTGTCCGCATAGCCGGGCGCTGCCTTGGCGGTGATCTCGGCAGCCTCTTCCGGATGCGCCACGACGTAGTCGAAGGCCTCCCTGTATGCCTTGACGAAGCGGCGCACGACGTCCGCCTTGTCCTTGATCATCGTCTGCGAGGTGAACAGACCCGAGCCATAGGCCTTCCAGCCATAGTCCGCCCCCATCATGATGCTGAGAGAGCCTGGGCCTCCAGCCTTCGCCTCCAGTTCGGGAACCTCCGCGTCGACATAGCCGACGACCGTCTGAACCCGGCCAAGCAGCAGGTAGCTTTCATAGGGCGGCGAGACGCTGTTCAGCGTCATGTCCTTTTCGGTCAGGCCGTTGGCGGCCAGGAAGCCCTTGAAGAAGATGTAGGTGGAGCCGGCAGGGTGAATGCCGATGGTCAGTCCCTTCAGGTCGGACGGCTTTGCGAGCTTCACTGTCTTGGCCAGCGAAATGATCCCCAGCGGCGAGTGCTGATTGACGGCCACCAGCGCCACGACCGGAACATTCTGCGACCGTGCGACGGCAAGCGTGGGAAGATCGCCGAACCCGAAATCCGCGTTCTCATTGCCCACCAGCCGCATCGCGTCCGGCGAGCCGGACCCCTTGCGGATCTCGGCCACATCGATGTCGTTCTTGGCGAAGAAGCCCTTTTCCTTGCCGACAAAGAACATGGCGTGATTGCCGCGCACCACCCAGTCGAGCTGGACGTTGACCTTGTCGGCCGCCAGAGCCGCACTGGAGAAGCCGAATGCTGCGACAAACGCCGCGAATGTAGCGGCCTTGATAAGTGAGCGTCTCAGCATTTTTTGTTCCCTTTTTTGACGTTGGTTGATCGAGCGGGCCTAGGACTGGCTGAATTTCGGCGCCCACGGCACCACGATGCGTTCGAGAATTTCGGCGGCGTAGTAGAAGGCGATGCCAAGCACGGAAACGAGCAGCAGCGCTGCGAAGACCAGCGCTGTGTCGAGCTGGGTCGAAGCGAACTGGATGACGTAGCCGAGACCGTCGGAAGCGCCGGCAAATTCGCCGACGATGGCGCCGATCACACTCAACGTCGCGGCGATCTTGGTTCCAGCCATCAGGTTCGGCAGGGAGTGCGGAACGCGGATCCTGAACAGGATCTGCGTCGGGCTGGCCCCGACGGAATTCATCACTGACAGCAGCGAGCGGTCGACCGATTGCATGCCCGCCAGCATGGAGAGCGTCACGGGGAAGAAGGCGATGACCAGGATCAGGCCGATCTTGGGCGCCAGCCCATAGCCGAACCAGAGGATGAAGATCGGCGCGAGCGCGACTTTCGGCACGTTCTGGAACAGCACCACCAGTGGATACAGCGCGCGTCCCAGCCAATCGAAGCGCACGATGACCAGCGCGATGGCAATCCCGACCACGACCGAGACCAGGAAGCCGAACAGGATCTCGCCCGCCGTCACCAGCGTCGCCTGCATCAGCGTGCCCCATTGCGCGACCAGCGACTTCGCGATCTCGGAAGGGGCAGGAATGATGAAAGTAGATATGGCAAAGATCCGCACGGCGGCTTCCCACACCACGATTGTCACCAGCAGCAGAATGACCGCCGGCAGCCAGCTGCCTGTCGCAGCGCTCCAGTTGGAGGCGAGGCGGGCCTCGGAAAGATCCGTGATGGGTTGGTCGCTCATGACGCGCCCCCCGGTTGATGGCTGGAGCGCAGCATCGTTCGCAACTGAACCACCAGCCTGACGAACTCCGGATCTTCGGTAACCGACAGGTCGCGCGGATAAGGCAGCGCAATGTCGAGGCTCTCGGTGATCCGCCCCGGCTTGATCCCCAGCACGTGAACATGGCGTGACAGGTGGATGGCCTCGTCGATGGAATGGGTGACGAGCACGATCGTCTTGCCGGTACGCTGCCAGATCTCCAGCAGCGACTGGCCCATGGAATCGCGGGTGATGGCGTCGAGCGCACCGAACGGTTCGTCCATCAGCAGCACGGCCGGGTCGAGCGCCAGGGCCCGTGCGATGGCGACCCGTTGCCGCATGCCGCCCGACAGTTCGTTTGGGCGCTTGTGGGCGCTGTCGCCCAACCCCACCAGTTCCAGCATCTCCTGCCCGCGCGCCCGCAGATCCGAGCGCGACAGCGACTTGTCGGCGATACCGAGCAGCAGCGAGGCATTGTCGACGGCACTTTTCCAGGGGAGCAGGTTGGCGTCCTGAAAGACGAGGCCGATCATGCGCTTGCGCGCCGCCTCGACCGGCGCGAGCCCGGCGATCGAAACGCTGCCCTGGGTCGGCTGCACCAACCCGGCCAGCACCTTGAGCAAGGTGCTCTTGCCACAGCCGGAAGGACCGATAAGGGAGACGAACGACCCCTTTGGCACCGAAAGATCGATATTCCTAAGGATCAACTGCCGGGCGATGACCACCGAAACGCCTTTGGCGGAGATCAGATCGTCATGGCGGATATGGGCCGGCCTGTCGCCGGCGGCTCGAATGGTTTCAATGCGCATGGCTTGTCGCCCCGCGCGCTGTTTTCTGCCGCACCCGCACCATCTTGATGGCGAAGGCGCCCTTCACACAAACAGCCGACCGGTGGAACTCCTCAAGCCGGCCTGCCCTCTGCGCTCCATGTGACATTGGCTACTCCCGGCCTTCCAGGATGCGCCGCACCGCGACAAGCTTGCGCGCCCGTTCGCCCTGCAGCACCTTTGTCTGCTCGAGCGTGTAGGCAAACATGCCCTCGCCCGACTTGATGCCGAACTTCGACGCAGCCGTCTTCTCTAGCACAATCGGCGCGACATCGTCGCGATTGGAGAGATCGGCATTCAGGAAGGATGAGACGGATTTGTAGATATCCAGCCCCGCCATATCGAGCAGCGCCATCGGGCCGATGACGGCGATCTTGTAGCCGATGCCCCACGACACGCAGGTGTCGAGATCTTCCGGCTCGATGACGCCGCGCTCGACGAGGTCGACCGCCTCGCGCAGCAGCGCATAGAGCACGCGGTTCTCGACGAAGCCCGGAACGTCCTTCTTCACCACCACCGGCAGCAGGCCGATAGAGCGAATGAGGTCGCGGATAACAGCCACGGTTTCAGGCGCGGTCTTTTCGCCGCCGATCACCTCGATCATCGGTATGATGTGCGGCGGGTTCGACCAGTGCATGCCGACCATCCGCTCAGGATGCGAGATATGCGCCTGCAGCGTGGTGATCGGGATGCCCGACGTGTCGGAAGCGACGATGACGGACGGGCCGATCAGCGGATCGATGTCGCGATAGGTCTGCGCCTTGATGTCGATATTCTCGGGCACATTCTCGATCACCAGTTCGGCGCCGTCGACGGCCTCGGCGATCGTCTCGACGAAACGTACGCTGCCGGTGCCTGTCACGGGCGCCTTGATGTCGAGACGGTCGAGCACGCCGCCGGCGAGATCAAGCATGCCGCGGGCACGCTCGACTGCCGCCTGCGAAACATCATACGCCGTGACATCGAGCCCACCGCGCGAAAGCCGCGCGGCGATGCCCGGACCCATCGTTCCCAGCCCGATGAGAGCGGCGCGCTTGATCATCATGCCGCCTTTGCGGGAGCAGCGGCGGTTGCCGCCTTGAAGGCCGGCCGGGCGGCGATCGCGGCCACCCAGCGCTCAAGATTGGGCATCGACGGCCGGTCGATCTTGAAATCGACGCAGCGCTTCAGGATCGGCGCGCAGGCGATGTCGGCAAGAGTCAGCTTGCCGAGCGCCAGGAAGTCCTTGCCGGCCAGGTGGCCATCGATGATCTTGAGCTGCGCGACAAGGTCCTTCACTTGTTCCTTGTATTCGGCGGTCTGTTCCTCGGGCGTCAGCTTGGCGCCCTTGAAGGCCGCCAGGTAGCCGGGATTGACCGCCGCCAGCAGGAAGTCCATCCAGCGTTCGACCTCGGTCTTTTCCGCCGGCGTGGCGCCATTCAACTGTTCGCCGCCGGATGCCGCGAGATAGCGCAGTATGGTGTTGGACTCCCAGATCACGGTGTCGCCGTCGACCAGCGTCGGCACCTTGGAGGTCGGGTTGAGCGCCTTGTACTCCGCCGTCTGGGTGTTCTCGAACTGGCGGCCGTAGTCCTCGCGCTTGTAGGGCGTCCCAAGCTCTTCGAGCATGAAGAGCACCTTCTGGACGTTGCCTGATGTCTGGCGGCCTAAGAGCTTGTACATGTCGTCTCCTCGATTGTGTCCAAGGCCTACTTGCCCGCCGGCAGCGGCTTATAGACGATGGCGTCCATTTCGATCTTGGTGTTGATGACCGCCTTTGCCTCGACGGTCGTGCGCGCGAGGACGGCGTCGCCGATACCTTCGAGGAACGCCTTGTTGTAGCGGCCGAAATCGCGCGTATCCTCAAGATAGGTGGTGATCCGCACGACATCCGACAGCGTCGCGCCTTCATGCGCGATGACGCGCGCGATGGTCTTCAACGTGGCCAGCGTCTCTTCCTCGATCGTGCCGCTGATCATGTTGTTGTTCTCGTCCTTCGGCACCTGGCCCGAGACGAAGATGAAATCGCCGGCACGCACCGCCGGATGAAACGGCAGGTTCGGGTTCTTGTTGCCGATGGCGTAGTGGCTGGCGGATTTTCGCGTGCTGTCGCTCAATGCCTGCTCCTAGAGAACGCTGGTTTCGATGATGTCGACACCACGGATGCGATCGATCAGGTAGACGATGCCACGGTCGTCGATGGTCACGTCGTTGGACGAGGAACGCTCCGCTCCCTCCGGCGCGTCGGGCATGAAATGGCCGACCTCCTTTGGTGCGAACGGGTCGGCGATGTCGACGAGGCGAAGCCCCTGCGCGAACCATGCAAACGGGATGATCGTGCCCTTGAACCGTTCGGAAGGCTGATGGCAGCCCGTCATCGGCGGTTGCGGCTCACCGTCCGGGTCGAGGCCCGGCACCTGGAACGTAGAGATCGGCAACGGGTTGGTCTCGTCGGTGATGTCGTAAATCCATGTGAAGGCCGGCGGTGATGGCCGAAGCTTGGCGACATCCTCGTCCGCCACCACCATGATGCTGCGACCCTTGAGCGGCTGTGGGATCGGCAGGCAGGTGTGGGTGGGATGCGGAAAGCTCGGGCTCGAATTGACGTGCGAGACCAGCTTCGGCTTGCTGATGTCCGAAATGTCGAGGATGAACAGGCCGTGATGCCAGTAGCTGACATAGAGCCGGTCGCCCATGCGCAGCGGATGGTGGCAACGCGGCGTGACATAGTCATGCCAGGGGTATTCTTCGCCACCGCCGGTCCACTGGCCGGGTATCCACCAGCGTCCGACCTCGACTGGCTTCGTGGGATCGATCAGGTCGAGGATCATCACGATATTGCCGACATAACCGTCGGCGGTCGGCGAGATGTAGACGTAACGGCCGTCGAAGTCGTAGCGGTGGACGCCCTTGCCTCCGGTTATCCATTTCGAGATGAGCTTGGGCTGTGCCGGCTTGGTGGTGTCGTAGAGCGCCAGTCCGCCACCGAAATCGGCGGGGCCGGCGTCGCCAAAGCGCTCGTGGTTGATGATCATCAGCCCGTCCTTGGCGCGCACCTTGTGCGAGTGCCAGCCGGGCGGAACATCGATCGTGGCTATCTTGCGCGGATTGCGTGGGTCGGAAATGTCGACCAGCGTCGTGCCGCTCGGCGGCCGCATATGGCCGATATAGAGGATGTTGCCGTCGACCCAGACCTGGCCGCCGCCTGGGCAGTCGACGTGGCCGATCTGCTTGGTGTTGAACGCCGAAACCAAATGCGTACGCCCTTGCTGCTGAAACGTCATTTCGATGCCCCCGCCGCCCTTGGCGGCGGGACAGTGCTTGCCGAAGGACCGGAATTAGACGAGGCGGAGCAGATCGCCGGCCTGGTTGCGGCCCCAGCGCTTGTAGAGGAGCAGCGCCTTCTGCGTCGGCGCATCGGTGGCGCCGAAAAAGATCACCGGCTCGCTTGAAGAGCCGTTGACATGTTCGACCCACGATCCGCCGGGTATGGCGATGGTGTCGAACTGGTTCCAGTCATAGCGTTTGCCGTCGATGATCGAATGGCCGTTGCCGCGGAACGGCGCCAAAAGCAGGCTGGCGGTCTCGCGCTGCGGCAAGGTCTTCTCACCGGGGCGCAGCATCTGCACGTAGAAATTGATGGTGTGAAAGACGGGGCCGCCGGTGGTCGGATCTACATAGTCGATGACGATGCCTTCATGAGGGTCGCCATCCCAATCCTTGTGGGCCTCGAGGACCGCTTCCATCTTCTCCCAGCGATAGACGTACATCGGCGACGACAGGCCGCCGCCGCGCTTGTGGTCGACGAAACGCGGCATCAGGCCGCCCTCGCCATAGATGCGCTGTGAGTAGTCGCTCGGATAGCGGGCGGTCTGCACCTTCTTCTCGACTTCCTTGCCGTCGACCATCTCGGTGTATTTGTGGTCGAAATGCACGGCATGCAGCGTCTCAACCAGCGGCAGGTCGAGCACCGACAGGTTGACCGCCTGCTCGCCGCCGACGGTGCCATGATTGTGCCAGGCGTCGTTGGGCGTCAGCACCATGTCGCCGGGGCCGAAGACTACGTCTTCGCCTTCGACGCCTGTGAAGTTGCCCTTGCCGGTCAGGCCGAAGCGGATGGCGCTCGGCGAGTGCTTGTGCGGCGGCATGATCTCGTCGGGATCATTCAGGCGGTAGGCCGTGTACATGGTGCTGACCGATGCGCGCTTGGGCGCAAGTCCAGGATTGACCAGGATCAGCGAGCGGCGCTCGCTGTCGTCCATGGTCACCAGTTCGGCGGCGCGCTGCAGCAGCGGCTCGATGTCCGAATAGGACCACACGAAGGGAACGGCCTTCGACGTCGCCATCAGTTGCTTGATCTCGTCATGGTCGACGCCTTCCGACGTCGCCCAGAACGGAAACATGTTCTTTTCGTAGAGAGCGTCATAGAGGCCCTTGAGTGCTGCCTTCTTGTTGGTGAGCACATCGTTAGCTGGTTGCGCCAGGGACATATCGGACACCTCTCGTCACGAAGAAAATGCTTCTAACCAACTCAACCGTATTCGCATTGGTTTTGCTCGACAATCCCCAAATTGCGAAATTTATAAGTTTTTGGTTGAAGTGCATTTTCGACAGGCAAATACCCAAAAATAGGCAGGAATGGCCAAAAATTCGCACAGAACATGCTCAGGAAAGCAGAGTGAAGCCTGTTCGTTACGGCCGTGCAGGCTCACACGGCAGTCCAACCAACGTAGATTTTAGTCCCGACCAAAAGATTTTGGTTGGGCTCCGGCAGCCACTATCAGGCCGCCACGCTCTGTTGAGCGCGGTTGCGGATCAGATCCACGGCCTTTTCGGCGATCATGATGACCGCCGCATTGATGTTGCCGCAGACGAGATCCGGCATCACGGAGGCGTCCACGACACGAAGTCCGGCAACGCCGCGCACCCGCAATTCCGGATCGACCACCGACTCCGCATCGATACCCATACGGCACGTGCCGGCCGGATGATGCACGGTGATCGACGTCTTGCGGATGTGCTCGTCGATCTCTTGGTCGCTCTCGCATTTCGGTCCGGGGAAGAATTCCGCGCCAACGAACGGGGCCATGGAAGGCTGGCTTGCAAGGTTGCGCGCAACACGAAAGCCGGCGCGAAGCGACTGCCAGTCACGCTGCGAGGACAGGAAGTTCTGATGGATCAGCGGAGCGGCGACCGGATCGCTCGACGCCAGCTTGACGCTGCCACGGCTCTCCGGCTGCACGGCGACGATACGGGTCGCAAAGCCGTCGGCGAACGGTGCCTTGAATGGCGACATGTAAGGCCATGCCCCAAGCGGTGCGGCGGTGAAAAGCAGCTGGACGTCCGGCAACGGCCGGCTTGCATCGCTTTTCAGGAATGCCACGACGCCGCCAGGCACATCTCCCGAAAAGCCCTTTCCGGTGAGATAGGTCTTGACGAAATCCAGCCCGATACGATCGGCCCGCATCATCTTGAGAAACGGTCCGGGCTGTTTGCGTCGATACATCAGGATGACCGAAACATGGTCCTGCAAATTCTTTCCGATCTGCGCACGATCAACCTTCGTCTCGATGCCATGCGCCGCCAGTTCGCCGCTGTCGCCTATGCCCGACAGCATCATGAGCTGCGGCGTGTTGATGACGCCGCCGGCAAGCAGAACCTCGCGCCGCGCGAGAACCTCATGGCTCGCCCCGCCTCTGGTGTAGGCAACGCCCGTTGCGCGCCCATCCTTCAGGAGGATCTTCGTCGCCATCGCGCCGGTCAGCACCTTGACGTTGCCGCGGCGCATGGCGGGCCGCAGATAGGCGGTCGCGGTCGAGCAGCGCCGGCCGTTCGCAATTGTCATCTGCAAACGGCCGAAGCCTTCCTGGACGGCGCCGTTGTAGTCTTCGGTCTGCGGGTATCCGGCGTCACGGCTGGCCGTGGCGAAGGCATCGATCAATTCATCCTTGTAACGGCAGAACTGGGTGTTCAGCGGCCCGCTGCCGCCACGATACCGGCTTTCGCCCGCTTCCCAGCGCTCCTGCTTCTTGAAGTAGGGCAGCACCCTGTCGAACGACCAGTCCGTCAGGCCGCTTGCCGCCCAGCGATCGTAATCGCCGCGATTGCCGCGCACATAGGCCATTGCGTTGGTGGAAGAAGAGCCTCCGATAACCTTGCCGCGCGCGCATTCGACCTTGCGCCCGCCGACATTGGCCTCGGGCTCGCAGAAATACATCCAGTCGTGGCGGCGCTCGGTCAGTATCTTGCCCCAACCAAGCGGGATGTGGATCATCGGATCGCGGTCCCAATCTCCCGCCTCCAGCAGAAGCACCGACACCGCGGGGTCTTCGCTCAGCCTGTTCGCCAGCACGCAGCCGGCCGATCCCGCACCGACAATGACGTAGTCAAAGGTTTCGCCAGCCGGCATGCGTCATCCTCGGGAGAAAGACGGCCCGCCGCGATGGCAACCGTCGACGGAGGCAGTCAACCATCGCGCAACTGGTGTTGTCAACCATTGCGTACAGTTGTAGATTGGTTGAATTGGTTGAGTGCCGTCGAACAGGTTTTCGTGTCACAATATGATGTCAGGACGTTGAGTCGGCGGTCTGCCGATCGGACAGGAGATTTGGTTTTGAGCGCATTCGAGCCGCAGGTAGGACCATCGGATCTCGACGACATCATTGCCGCGGTCCGCCAGTTGCAGCAGGGCGGCGGCAAGCTTCCGTCCGAGCGCGATCTTGCGGAACATCTGAGCGTAAAGCGCCATCAGCTTCGCAAGGCGCTTGAAGTGCTGCGCCACTCAGGCGATCTCAAACCGGCGCGCGCCAGGCGGGCGCCGACCGCCCTTCCAAGATATGGCGAGGAACTGGTCAGGGTAACCAATCCGATCGAGATTCTGGAATTGCGCCTGCTCATGGAGCCGGGCCTTGCTCGGTTGGCGTCGCTGCGCGCCTCCTCCTTCGAGACGGCGCGGATCCTCGACGCGGCAACCACGCCGGAGAATGCTCCGTCGGGTGAGGTCGACTTCGCCTTCCATCTCGCGATCGTCGCCGCCGCCCGCAACCATCTCGCCGCGGAATTCTACAAGATGCTGCGTCAGGTCGGGGTCGATGCGCGGGTGAAGGTTGCGCGCACCGCGGCGCCCACCTGCCCCAAGCGGATCGCCCAGCGCGACGGCGAGCATCGCCTGATCGCCGAAGCGATCTCGCAGCGCGATCCAGAAGCGGCGGAGGCCGCAATGCGCGCGCACCTGCTGTCCGTGCAGAGACAGATCATGGAACGGTCGAATGCCGGCGCCTTTGCCGCGTGATCTTATCAGCTTCTGATATCGAGCCTGTGCGGGGAATTTCAAATTGAAACGTCATTTCGACGTGCTGGTCATCGGCGCGGGATCCGCCGGCTCGGTCGTTGCCAGCCGGCTCAGTGAAGACCGGTCATGCCGGGTCGGCCTCATCGAGGCAGGGGCGATGCCGGCCGATCCCGACATCGCCGACCCGCTGAAATGGACGATGCTCCAGGGCCGCGCCTACGACTGGGCCTACCGGACCGTACCCCAGCCTTTCACCGCCAACCGCATCCATGAATGGCCACGCGGCAAGATCGTCGGCGGCTCGAGCTGCCTGCATGCAATGGCCTATGTGCGCGGCCATCCCGATGATTTCGAATCCTGGGCACAAGCCGGCGGCGAGCGCTGGTCCTATCGGGGATTGTTGCCGGGCTTCATCCGCAGCGAAGCCTTCACCGCCTTCGACGGGCCGGCACGCGGCAGGAGCGGCCCGCTGGACGTCTATCTGCCGGACGCCGAGGTCAGTCCGGTCGTGCGTGCCTACATCGCCGCCGGACGGGCCATGGGTGCTCCTGCCCTGACCGACCACAACAGTGGCGAACTGGTCGGCACCAGCCCCAATTCACTCAACATACGCGACGGTAAGCGCCTCAGCGTCGCCGACGCCTATCTGCCGCCGCAGGTCATGGCGCGGCCGAACCTGACCTTGCTCACCGGCCACGAGGTCGAGCATCTGGTGCTGGACAGCCACAAGGTCACGGGCGTGAGCGTGGTGTGCGAGGGCGAGACCGGAGCGCTCTCCGCCGACCGGATTGTCCTTTGCGCCGGCGCAGTGTCCACGCCGCTCATCCTCATGCGGTCGGGCATTGGCTGTCCGGATACTCTGAAGCAGGCGAGGATACGCTGCCTTGCCGATCGACGCGATGTCGGTCGCAATCTGCAGGACCATCTGCTGGCTCTTGGAAATGTCTACGCCGCGAAAAAGCCGGTGCCGCCGTCCCGCCTGCAGCACTCCGAATCGCTGATGTACCTCCATGGCGACGACCCGACCCGTTCCACGGGAAGTCCCGACATCGTGCTCGCCTGCGTCGTCGCTCCGTCAGTGGCCGAGGGCCTGAATGCCCCGCCCTACGGCTCCGCCTTCACGATCCTGTGCGGCGTCACCCATCCGACAAGCCGCGGGCGCATTGCCCCAGGCGGGCCGGGCCGCAACGACACGCCCGTCATCGATCCGCGTTATCTCGAAACCGAACACGACCGCACGGCCTTCAGGATGGCCTTGAAGCGGGCGCGCATGGTCGGCCATCATGCGGCTCTGGACGAATGGCGCGATGCGGAGATCCTGCCGGGCGCACCGGTTCAGTCCGACGACGAGCTCGATGCCTTCATCGCCAGGGCCGCTTCCACCCATCATCATCCGGCTGGCACATGCCGGATGGGTCGTGATGCCGAGGCTGTCGTCGATCCTGACTTGCGGTTGAACGGCTTCGACAACATCTTTGTCGTCGACGCCTCGGTGATGCCGGCGATCCCGAGCGGACCGATCAATGCCGCAATCGTTGCCATCGCGGAAACCTGGGCGGCGTCTTCACGGGTTACCGCCTCGACAGCGGCCGATGCGCCTGACAATTCCCCTGGGGTTTGAATGGCCCTCGCGCTGGCGCCCGGCGGTAGTCAGCTGTGGAGATGCGTCAATTCAAACGTGGCTCCGTCCCGGATGCCGGCCATGCGCTGCTCGGCCGACCGGAACATGTCCGCGAACTCCGCCTCGTTTTCGAACACAACGCCGCCGACTTTGACGGTCAGGGCATCTTCGGTTCCTTTTGGCGCGAAATAGACTTGCGCGATACGCGCCCGGATACGCTCGCCAATTTCCCTGGCTTCTGCCTCGGTGGCGCCTGAGAGGAAAACCCCGAACATCGAAGCCCCCATGCGTCCAACCAGATCCTCCTCGCGCACCGATGATTTTATGGTTGAGGCAACGAGCCGCAACGCCTCATCGCCCCATTCAAGGCCAAAGCGCAGGTTGATGGACCGCAAATGTTCCGAATGGATGACCAGGAAGGCACCCGATCTCGGACCAGGCGCCGCTGGCCTTGCTGTTCTTTTTTCGACCATCGACGTGAAGACCGCTCCGTTCAGGCAGCCTGTCATGGTGTCGAAGGTTGCCGACTTGTCGAGTTCTCGGCGATAGCGACGCAGCTCGATCTGCTTCAAGCCAACGAACAGAAAAAGCGGAACACCAAGGATGACAGGCAACAGGATTGCCGTGACCATGCTGCGCCCAAATGGCGTCAGCGCCTCCGAGAACAGGAGCAGATAGTTGAGGCCGACGGAAAGGGCCAGGATTCCCGTGGTTCCCAGAAAGGTCAGCCAAGCGACGCCTTTCCATGCCTGGGCGGTGGTGGTCCCCATAGTCTTTGTCACTGGCCGATCTCCTGTGGATGGGCTGGTATAAGGCCGGTGTGTTGCAATTTCAGTTTCAAGGAACCTTGCAATTTAATCGATTGCGCGATGACCCCATCAAGACTGCGGACGAAATTGGCTTGTTCCCAAATGCATGTCGCCCAAAAGGTGACCTCGGTTTTGGGAAAACGACATGCATAGAAAACAAAGACCTAAAGCGCGTCGCCTGAATCCGTTAAATGGATTCAGGCGACGCGTTTTAGGGAAAGCTGCGCCCGTGACGGTTAACAAACAAAATATCAGGAGCTGAACGACCAGCTATTGTGCCGGGCCGAATATGCCCATCTCCGCGTCCCTGGCTGTCGCCTCCGCTTTGCCATAGATGCCGCTTGGCAGCGCCGTGGCCCAGCCATTGGAGACAAGCCAGGCGCCGACATCCTGCTTGCCCAGGCTGCACGTCGCGGCGATGGCAAAACGCTCGACGTCCGGCGGCACGAAACATTTCAGTGCGCGTCCCCTCAGCCAGGAATTGAAAGCGGCGCGTGCGCGCTGACCGCAAGGCCACGTAACGTCTTGAAACGAGCAGGAGCTGTCGACATCGACGCCTTGCACCCCGCTGATGACCACCTTCCGACCCATGGATTCGAACATCGCCGACGATGTGGCAATAGGGCGGAAGAGCAAGACCTCCCGCCAGTCCCTGGCCATCGGCGTTTTCGGGGGCACGGCGAGACCGAGCTCGCTGAGTGGCGGACGGGGCTCCGCCCGTTCGATCTCAGCTGGATCAAGCCGTGGCGGAGCGATCAGGTCTTGAGCAACCTTGCGCGCCGGTTCCGGGCGTTGTGCGTCGGTAACCGGGGCAACCGGCCGGATTGGCTGCGTATCGTCAACAGCCTTCGAAGGGGCAAGGACAGGCCGATCGATCGAAAGCAAAGCACCGGCCTGAATGATCAGCAGGACTCCGGCCAGAAGCAGGAGGCTTCCGAGCACGATCGCCAAGCGGCTGCGGCCCGGCCTGCCCATCAGGTTGCACAGCTTCTCAAAAGGGCTCGCCGGTCAGAAACCCGACGTCGATTTGGCAACCAGTTTGAGAGCACCTTTTTCAATCCGGTAGAACGGCATCGATCGTTCGCTGGATCCGTCAGCCCGAAACCGGAACAGACCTGTCGACCCACGAAACCCGTTTGGATTCTCGAGAACCTTTTTGCTGAAGCCATCAGGCCCGACCGCGCTGGCAATCCCTGCAGTCAGGGCAACCATATCATAGGCGTAGGCCACATTGACATCGGCCGGATAGTTGTATGCCGTCCTGAAGCGGTCGGCGATCGGCCCGGTTTCACTTGGATCGAGCGTGGCGATATATGCCCCTCCAAACAGTGGGTCCATGGGGTGTTCCAGCCAGCGGTTCGTTCCGACGACGGAAATCGTCTTTCCCGGAATGCCCTTTGATTTGAGGGCGGCGAGGATAGGCGACGGGCTGTCATTGCCGCTGGCAACGATGACGGCGTCGGGATTGTCCACGAGTGAGCCCATTTCGTCGACTGCCTTCGCGCCACCGTCACCGGCCGAATACGGGAGAGTAACCGCGAGCGTCGCGCCATAGATGCTGAGGCTGTTGGCGACCCGCTTCTCCATGGCGCCGGCGTTTGGGCCCTCCGCGACAAACAACACGAACTTCTTGCTGCCTTTCGCCGCCAGCCCCGCGGCGCCCGCCGCGGCGCTGTCCGCTTCGCCAAGGAGCACGGCATAGACCCCGGCGCCGCCTGCGAAATTATCGGCAAGCGCCAGGACCGGTGGCCGCTTCGATCCAGACAGCGTGGCAATATGCTGGGCTGCCGGCAGTTCGGTCGGGCCGATCACGGCCTTCGACCCCGTCGTTATGGCCGTTATCGCCAGTTTGCTGGCCAGTGCGCTGTCGCCTTTGGTGTCTTCCACCGTCAGCGTAAGCAATCCATTGCCAATATCCGTCATCGCCAGCTTGGTCGCATCCAGCATCTTCCTGCCGTTTTCCCCAGCCGTTCCTGGGGCGGACAACGGCAACAGCATCGTGATCTTTGTCGAACCGGTGCCCAGCGACTGGGTCGCCTGGACGGGACCGGCACCAGCGGCGCCATTCTGCGCGGCAGGCACGGTAACCGCCGCCGGATCGAGCACTTCGGAAACGCCGCCTTTCGACTGGCAGCCCGACACGATCACGGCGAGCGCCAAGGCGATTGCCCATGTCCGCGGACAGTGGACCTGTCGGCCAGCTTCCATGAATGCTCCACCCTCTGTGTCGCCGGGTATTTCTTTCCGGTCTGATCTTCAAGTCATGTTACGGCGGACTTGCCGTGCCGTCTGCAGTTCTTTTAGCTGCCGAAAAGCCTGGCTCTGAGCGCCTTGATCTGCCTCGCTTGCCCGGCACTTCGATAGTCGGCGCATTTCATGTATCGTGGGCCGGGCACGAACACGCGGCGCACGCAAACGCCCTTTCCCTGGGCAGGAACTCCACCCTCTCCTCCTGGCGAAAATGCGGAAAACCCGAATGTCGCCACCGGCAAGGGCCCGGTCACTTCAATCCCTTCCCTTGCCAGGATTGCCCGCGCACGCTGGCAGTAGCGGACCGAAAGGGCCGAGAACCGGCTCTCATTGTGCCCGGCGCGATACTTCATGACGGTGGTGCACAGATCGCCCGCGGCGAGCCTGTTGGCCTGTGCGAGATATTTGACCCCAAGGGCGATGTTGGTCGCCGGCGCGCTCAGATCGTCCAGGGAGCCTCGAAATCCAAGCATCCTGGCCGTCGCCGGCATAACCTGCATCAGGCCGACTTCGCCATCGGCGCCCTGCACGCCGGGATCGAACCCGCTTTCGATTTCCATCACGGCATGCGCCAGCATCGGCTCCAGGCCATAGATCGATGCCTGGCAACTGGCAAACGCCTTGAATGTCTGCCGGGTCCACTGCGTGGCAGCGTCACAGTGCACCGCCCGCGTCAGGCCGGACGACTGCCGTTGGTCCACGGACGGTCGTTCCAGCCAGTTGGCGTGGGCGAGCGTGACAGTGAGGCCAAGGCCGACCAACGCGATCGCGCCTGCGATCGCCTTCAAGAATGATCCGTCGGCTGTCATGATGGCCAACAGGCGTGGGTTCGCCTATCCGGTCAGTGCATGTACTCGACCATGCGATCGTGAAAACACTCGCATTTGTTGAGGTAGTCTTCGTCCTTGTAGTTCGTCTTGAGGTAGCCATAGGCCTTGCCGCAAGCGACCTTGGCCTCCGATGCCCAGACGAAGACGGGCCGCGACGAGTGAATCCACTCCGAGTTGTTGGCGACGGCGACCGACTCGTCCATCAGCTTCACCACCTGCTCCCTGAGATCGACGATGTTGTCGTTCAGCACCAGGTTGGAGGTGCCGACGACACGGCAATAGTCGCCGGTTGGACCATCGATGATGTCGGCGGCGTAACCCGTCGACCCGACTGCCAGCAACAGCGTCGCAGCGGAAACAAGCAGTCTTGCAGAACGTTTCATGTTGAGCTCCCCTAGATATTAGCGGTGTATAACATAATCGCGTGGCCACGCGCCATGGCGTTAACCCACCAGATTTGCCGTCGTCGTGTGCTGGGTAACGCCGTCGTCGTAGAGCAGCGTGATCGTGTTGGCAGCGGGGTGGTTCACGAGTTCCGCCACTTGGACAAAATTGGCCGGATCTCCCGAACCGCTCGTGTCGACACTCAGCACGCCGGTCCCCGCATCGTAGTTGACGAAGTTGCCGACATTCGCAGGAGCCGAGTCGAACAGGGCTGTCAGATCGATCTTGTCGCCGTCGCCGCCATTGAAGTCGGTGATCAGATCCTTGATGTCGAGGTTCTCAAGTCTGAACGTGTCGGCGCCCGTCCCGCCGGTGAGCGTGTCACTCCCGGCACCACCGACCAGCAGGTCGTTGCCGGCGCCGCCGATCAGAGTGTCGGCGCCGCCTTCGCCTCTGAGCATGTCGTTGCCCAGTCCGCCGGCCAGGTAATTGGCGCCGGAGTTTCCGAACAGATAGTCATCGCCTGAACCGCCAATCAAACCTTCAATGCCAGTCAGGGTATCTCCCAAGGCGTCGCCACCGGTGATGTTGCCATCACTCGGATTGCTGGGGGTGCCGTGAACACCGGACGCGCCACCGGCATCGGTCAGGTTTATCGAGACGGCCGCGACGCTGCCGGTGTAATCGGCAATGTCGGTTCCGCCCCCGCCCGAGATCGTGTCGGTATGCATGCTTCCGGCGATGACGTCGTTGACCGTTCCCGCAAAGCCTGGGAGCGAGAAGGATCCGCCCGAACTCGCAGCTACCTGATGGATGTCCAGGGACTGGGTTGCACTGACGTCTCCGTCGCCATCGACCGCACTGACTTGGAAATGCAAGGTGGTATCAGCTGGCAGTATCGTTTGCGAGATGTCGACGGCAGACAACCTCATTTTCGAACCGGGATCGCCAGTTATGGAAATCAGGTTGAAGTCCATCGAAGGGTCGATAACCAGATGTCCACCTACGACCGTCGCCGTCCCGTTCTCGGTTTCGCCGGTCACGGAGTTGGTCGCGGTCCAATGAACAGAACCAGAGCCGTTGTTCACACTAAAATTGAGGCTACCGATGAGTTTTGGGTTCAGCGTCGGAGCATCGTTGCCTGCGGTAGCGGAGGTATGGAACTCCATGGTGAAGTTCTCACCATTCTCGACAAACTGATCGGCGACCCCGAAGCCCTGCGTCGAAGAATTGACGCCGGTGCCACTGCCGGTGAACTCGATCAGGCCATCCGGAGTTTCGAGGAAAGGAGTCGGGCCACCCGGCGACAACCCCGAGAGCGTTTGGGTTACAGTTGTCGCCGCATCCGGCGTGATAAGCGCAAAGGCGTAGGTGCCATCTGGATGCAAGGTGAGTGAATAGATATCGGTCCCCGTGGAGGTTTCGGCCAGCAGCACTGTCGTTCCGTCAGCCTGGACTGTCGTGCTGTAGCTAACCCCCGTGATCGCCGGTCCCGTTATGTTGAAATGGTTGACGCCGTCGGCTCCCGCCACGAAGTCAAACAAGCCGTTGACGGATCCGACCTCGTTGGGGATCGTACCCGGCGTGAAAGCTCCAAGCGTCGGCACGTCGTCGGTGACGTCGATGGTGATGGTGTTGGTGATCGTGTTGCCGTTGGCGTCGGTGGCCTGGTAGGTGAAGGTCTCGACATTGTTGAGCGTCGGCGCCGTCGACCGGCGAGGTCAGCGTGTAGCTGTAAGTGCCGTTGGCATTGAAGGTCAGCGTGCCGTGTGCGCCGATGGCGTTGCTCACCAGTGCGTAGGTATAGGGTCCGGTGCCGCCCGACACATTGTCGACGACCGTTCCGGCGATGGTCTCGGCGGTGCTCGACGGGTTGCTGCCGATCGGCAGCGCCGCCTCGTTGACCGTCAGGTCGTCGTTGGAGGCGGCAAGGCCGCTGTCCGACAGGTTGATGGTCAGGGTCGTCGTCGACAGGTCCCCGTCACCGTCCATGATGGTGTAGACGAAGGTCTCCGTCGCGCCTGCCGGCGGGACCACGTTGGGCAGGCCGTCATAGCTGTAGCTGCCGTTGGCCTGCAGCGTCAGCGTGCCGAAGCTGCCGTTGATCACCGTGTTGACGCCCGTCGTCACCGCCGTCGTGGTGTCGCCGCCCGCAACGCGAACCCCGACAACGCCGCCGCCCGCCGCCGCACCGTCGGCGCCGAACACGTCGGCCGTGCCGTCGCTCAGCACGTTGCCGAGCACTATCCCGCCCTCGACAACGCTGTTGGTGTCGGCATGTGCCGTCGGCACGTCGTCGCGACGATATTGACGGAGAGCGTGGCGTCGGTGCTCTGCAGATCCTGGTCGGTCAGCGTGACAGTGAAATTCTCGAACGTGCCGTTGGTGCCCTGAATGGGATCATGCGCCTCGTTGTCGACCAGCGTGTAGGTGTAGCTCACCTGGCCGGTGGCAGCATTGTAACCCGTCACGTTGAGTGTGTTGCCGAGCGCGGTGGTGAACGAGCCCGCCGTGAACACGCCGTCGGTGATGAAGGCGTTGCCGTCGATCGCCAGCGAGTGGATGCCGTCGGGCGAGGAGACGGTGAAGGTGCCGGCGGCGGCCTCGGCCGTGCTTGCAGGATCGGACCCAGGTCCGCCCGGCGTGCCGACATTCAATGCCGCTTCGTTGACGATGACGTCGCCGCCATTGGCCTCCGGCGTCAGGTCGGTGATCACAGGCGTCGAGTTGCCGATCGAAATCGTCAGCGTGGTGTGCGAGGTGTCGCCGTCACCATCCTTGATCGTGTAGGTGAAGACATCGGCGACGCCACCGGGTGTGCCGGCATCGCGCACGTAAGTATAGCTGCCGTCGCTGTGCAGCGTCAGCTTGCCGTATTCGCCCTGGACCGGTGTGTTGAGTGTAGCCGCGCTGTCCAGATCGACATTCGTCGTACCCTTGGTAACGCCCACCACCGTCGCGCCGTCGGCGCCCTGGGTGTCGGCAACGCCGTCCGTGGTGTTGGCGTCGACCGCATCCGTTCCGCCGACAAGCACATTGCCTGTTGCGGGGCCAAACTGGCCGGCTGCAATGCTGTCCGTATCGGCAATCGCCGTCGGCACGTCGTCGACGATGGCGACGGCAAAGGTCGTGCTGGCCGAATCGCCGTCGACATCCGTGACAGTGATGCTGAAATTGTCCGGAACCGTGTCGGTGGGCTCGAATCCGTTCGTCTGATTGGGATGAGTGACCGATTCGGTGACCGTGTAATTGTATTGGATAGCACCAGTGCTCGGATTGTAGGAGACGATCGTCAGGAAGCCGAAATCGCCCGGGATCGGCTGGCCGACGCCGGTGACGGTGACGCCGTTGATGACGATCGACCCAATTCCATCCGGTGCGGTGATGTTGATCGTTCCGATGCCGGAGGTTTCAGAGCTGCTGGGCGCGTCGCTGCCGGGTGATTGAGCCGGACCACCGTCAAGGCCGGTTTCGCTGGCAGCCTGGTCCGGGCTGAGCAATGACGTGGCCACCACTGAAACCGGTCTGTCGACGATAGATGGGAACAGTTCGCGCCGCTCCAGAAGCCCAAACTGCAAGGCAGTCGGCGGCAACAGCGCCGACAGGTCGAACCCGTCGCCGATGCCGCCGGGGGGAACCGAGAAGTCTCCGCCTGCACTCGAATTCGAACCGCCCGGGCCGGCCGACATGGAACCGTCGGCGCCGAAGGCGACATCGACATGGCTGGCTTCCAGCGCTGCCAGCAGCGCGACGCGCGGCACCTCGACGTCGCCAATGATGAAGGTCGGCACGTTCAAGGCGCCGTCCTTGATCACGATCACCGTGCCGTCGGCCTGTTCGAGCAAAAGGTTGTGGCCGTCGACCTTGATGTTGTCGATCGAGACGTTGGCCGGAAGCCTTACCACGTGGCTGGCGTCGGCCACATATTCGTGCGGCGCAGCTGCCGGCGGTGCCTTTGCTTCCGCGGGGGCTTCTGGTTTGACAGGCGCTCCGCCGCCGACATCGACCGGCACGGGTTCGGACGCTGCCGGTGCGGCCTGCTGCGTCGAATTTGCTTGTGCGACCTGCATCTCTGCTGGCGATGTCTGGCTGTCGTGTTCATTGGACGCGGAATGCTCGTTCAAGGAACCCGAAAAACTGTCCAAATCGATATTGGTGGTCATTGCTGAAACCCCTCCGGTATTTCCCGGAAAGAGACAGTGACCGCCTCTACTTTGCAACAGTCCCGTAAACTGTTTCATATACTCTGATATGCATGGCTTGGCATTTTTTACACGTGGTAAACCGCGATAATATAACTGGATATATGTTGGCCTCCATGCGGCTTGCTTGACCGATGGCAGACCAGGGATTTCTGATAAATGAAAGTATAAAATTGAATAAAATTTTATGGAAAATAGATGTAGTGATTTGTGAGAAATTTATCCACCTTCCTTTCCAATAATTTGAGACAAGATTGGTAGCGTCCACAGTCAAAGGTGGGCGTTATGAAAAAAGAAAACTCCCTGGGAAAAACCAGGCTCAAGGTGCTCTTGCTGGCAATCGGGCTTGTCGGCCTGGCGGGGCCATCCTTCGCGGATGCCGTTTCCAGCGAGGTCGCCGCACCCGGCACGGCTCTGGACAAGGTCCAGACGCCGCCCAGTCTCGGCGGTGTTTCGCTGGCGAGGCCTCTGCCATGGCAGCCTTCGGCCCCATACCGGATCGGCATGGTTTTCGGCAGCTATGGCGCCGCGGTTGTCGACCGCGGGGATGGCTCGTCAGTGGGACAAGGTGAGGCCGGGATAGATCCGGTGCAGACGGCGTCGATCATTCCGGGTGTGTTCGGATCGGTTGCCTTGTCCATGCGCAATTTTCCCGTCGCGGCGCGCTGGGCGCCCGTCTACCGGGCCATCACCGCCTGCTCGGCAGGCAGCCCCTGCGAGCGCAAGAGCGCGGCCTTCGCCAGCATGATCTCCGCCGCTCAAGGCAAGGGATTCAGTGAGAAACTATCCTTCGTCAACAGCAGCGTAAATCGGCTGATCGCCTACAGGAAAGACAGCGTCGTCTACGGCAAACTCGACTATTGGGCAAAGCCTTCAGAGATTCTCGAGCGGCGAGCCGGCGACTGCGAGGATTTTGCCATCCTCAAGATGACGGCCCTGCTGCGGGCCGGCATTCCAACGCAAAGCATGGCGCTGGTTGTCCTCCAGGACCGCAAGCGAGGCTTCTTTCACGCTGTGCTGTCGGTGAGCACGGGCAGCGGCACCTTCATTCTCGACAGCCTCAGCAACAGCGTTGTGCGCGATAGCGATCTCCCGGATTACGTTCCGCTCTATTCGTTCAGCACGGACCGGGCCTGGATCCACGGCTCAAGACCGGGCGGAGCCCAGATGGCCGACATCAAAGGCGGTTTCGCAACCGTTGCACCTGGCGAAGGTTTTCAGCCATAGGTTCTCGTTAGGCTTGGCGGCGCATTCAGCCGCCGAAGACGAACGCCATCAGCAACTCCGGTTCGAGCACTGGGGCCCGCACCGCATTCAACTGACCCCGGTATCGACGCTCACCGGCGCCGATGACAAAACCGGTAGCCACCGGCGCTTCGCCATTGGCATCGAGCCGCGCGAAGATGTCGGCCACATTGAGGTCCAGCGCCAGCTTGAGGTCGTGCCGGGCATCATCGCTTGGAACGATCGGCAACTGACGCTTGACCAGTTGCTGGAACGGCGCGTTGAACGTCAGGATCTTCTTCGATGAAGCCAGGGCAAAGGCCGGTGACGGGCAAGCAAGCAGTATGGCGCTGATGGTATTGATCGACGCAAGCCTTCGCAAAGTCAGGTTTTCGTCCGCCAATCCACGCATGCAAGCCACCCTGATCGCGGATGTCAGGTTACCTGTCTGCGCCTGGCTTTCGGCGATCTCATCGATGAGCATGCCGATCGTGCATTTCCTGCGTTCGGCCATCTGCTTCAGCGACAACCAGAATGTCCGTTCCAAGCGGATGCCGCGTCGTATGCCGCCGCGCGCCACAACCCGAAATTCCAGTCCGAAATCCTCGGCCGCAACTGGAGGAAGCAGCCGCTCGCGATCCGCGCGATCAGAATGAGAGCTGGCGCTACCGCTCACTCATCGCCTCCTCACGCGCTTTGTTAATCGGCTTCAAGAGGTAGTGCAGGATCGTCTTGCGCCCGGTCTTGATGTCGACCGAGCAGATCATTCCGGGGATGATCGAGTAGGCCTTGCCATCCCTCAGAAGAGTCGATTTGTCCGTCGACACGCGCACCTGGTAGTAGGGCTCCCCTGTCTTCTGGTCGACCAGGCTGTCGGCTGTGATGTTCGCGACCTTGCCCTCGATGCCGCCGAAGATCGAGAAATCATAGGCGGTGACCTTGATAAGTGCTTCCTGGTCGGGGCGAATGAACGCGACATCCCGTGGCGAGACCCGTGCCTCCACCAGCAACGTCTCCGAGGTTGGCACGATGCCGGCCACCACGGCACCAGGCTGGACGAAGGCACCGACCGTGTTCAGCTCCAGCGTGTTGACAATGCCGTCCACGGGAGACCGGATATCGGTGCGCGCGACCTTGTCGGTGGCCCCCCTTATGGTTTCGTCCACCACCGAAAGGTCCGCCAGCGCCTGGGTAAGGTCATCCAACGCCTCCTGCTGGAGTTGCAGGCCTAGTTCTTCGACCTGAAGCTGGGCTTCGGTGATCGCGGCCTTGGCTTTCTTTATTGTTTCGCCCGCTAGGTTCAGCTGACCGTTGAGTTCGGTCTGTTCGCGCTCCACCCGGAGCTGCTCGGTCCTTGCCATCAGGCCTTTCTTGACCATCGCGTCGACCAGTTTTGCCTCCTGGTCGCTGACGGCCAGGTTCTTGGTGAGGCGGTCGGAATTGGCTATCGCCTCGGCCAGCTCCTTCTCGCGCTGGTCAAGGCGTGACTTGAGCACGGACAGCTTGTTGTCGAAGTTCTCGCGCCGGGCGATGAGCAGCTTCTGTTCATTGTCGCAGATTTGCGGAGCTATAGACTGAATGTCCGGCGGGCACGGAAATGGGCCCGAGAGGTTGCCGCCCTGTTCGTATTTCAACCTTGCTATGCGCACTTCCAGCGCGCGCGCCTTGGCCTGCTGCTCGCCAAGGCTGGACGTGTTGAGCGTATTGTCCAGGCGAATGATGAGATCGTTCTTCTTGACGATCTGGCCAATCGTCACGGCGATCTCCTGAACGACGCCGGCTTCGCTCGCCTGAATGATCTGTGTCTTGGAAGCGGGTATGACCTTGCCGTCGCCGCGTGCGATCTCATCGACTTCGGCAAAGGACGCCCAGGCGACAAAAACGACAAAGAGCGCTCCTATGATGAATATGGACGCCGACGCAAACAGCGGCGGTCGATCTTCCCTGGCAAGCATTTCCCACGCCCCAACGCATTGGATACAGCAATATCTGTTTTGTCAGGCGCTTGTTTTCTGCAGCGCCTGTATGACTTGGTCCTTCGGTCCGTCGGCTACGATTTTGCCCTGTTCGATAACGATCAGGCGGTCGGCCAGTTCAAGCATGCTGAAGCGATGTGTCGAGACGATCAGCGTGGTGTCGCGGTCAAAGGCGACTTTGAGCTGCTTTATCAACTGGCGTTCCGATGCGAGATCCATCGAGCCCGACGGCTCATCCAGAAAGACGATTTTCGGTTTGGTCAGCAGCAGGCGTGCGATCGCCACCGTCTGCCTCTGCCCGCCTGAAAGATTGGTGCCGCGCTCGCCGACATTCATGTCGTAGCCGCGCGGGTGGCGTGAGACGAAATCGTCGACGCCGGCAGCCTTAGCCGCTTCGATGATCTGGTCGTCGGTAGCCTCCGGGCATGCCATCAGGAGGTTTTCCTTGATGGTGCCCGAGAACAGATCGCCAGCCTGCGCAACGATGCCGACCGCGGCGCGAACCTCGGACGGGTGATACTGGCGAATATCGATCCCATCCAGCAGCAGCTCACCGGAGGTCGGCAGGAAAAGCCTGCCGATCAGCCGGCCCATCGTCGTCTTCCCCGATCCTATGCGGCCGATGATGCCGATCCGCTCACCCGGCTTCACCGAGAAATTCAGGCCGGTCAAAACCTCGTTTTCCGAGCCGGGATAGACAAACCCGACATTTCTGAACACCATTGCCCCCTTGCGAATGGGGCGGTTGACGAAACCCACCGTGTCCGGCCGGTCTTCTGGTTGAGCCATGATCGAGTTCACCATTCTCAACGAGAGCATGGCCTGGCGAAACCGGGACAGGGTGATGGCGATCTGGCCGAGCGGCGCCACGGCCCTGCTCGCCAGCATCACCGTTCCTATGATTGCTCCCGTCGAAACATGCCCTTCCGAGAAGGCATAAGCGCCGGCCACGACCAGAGCGACGGTCACCAACTGTTGTATGGACTGGGTTATGTTGCCCGCGGCCGCCGAAAGCTGCTTGATCTTCTCGGACGTGTTGGCGGCGTTCTTGGAGTGCTCCCCCCATTTGCGCAGCAGATACGCCTCGGCGCGCAGCGACTTGATGGTCTCCAGCGTGGAGATGGATTCAACCAGCAGGGCCTGGCGTTGCGAAGCTTCGTTCATCGAGGCGGCGACGCGCTTGCCGATGCGGCGCTGGGTGATCAAGCCGACGATGACGGACATCACGAAAGCCAGCGCCGGTATGATCACCAGCCAGCCGCCTATCGCATAGATGACAAGAAGAAAGACGAAGACGAATGCCGTGTCGATAAACACGCTGATGGTGTTCGAGGTGAAGAACTCCCTGACGAACTCGTATTGCGTGACCCTGTTTGCGTATTCACCGGTCGAGCCGGGACGCGCCGACAGCGACGAGTTCAGCACTTTTTCGAACAGGAGATAGGATATCCGAAGATCCGCTTTGCGCCCGGCATAGTCGATGAGAGAAGCCCTGGCCGTCTTCAAAAGCAGGTCGAACAGGATGACGGCGCCAATGCCGATTGCCAGAACCCACAGTGTCGATACTGCCTTGTTCGGCAGGATCCTGTCGTAGACGTTCATGGTGAAGATCGGCGAGGCTATGGCAAGCACATTGATGAACACCGCCGCCAGAACGACCTTCGAATAGGTGCGCCAGAAGGCGCCCATCGTTCCGGTCAGCCAATGTCTCCGCTCGATCTTGGCTGCCGAGCCGATCGTCATGCCTTCGGCGGCGTTGGCGTAGGTTATCGAGAACGATACGCCGCCGCTGATGTAGCTGGCGGCGAGTTCCGATCTGTCGATTGCGGTGCGGCCGTCTTCCTGCGGGGCGGTGATATACCCACCGCCTTCGGTCTGGGCGAGCAGGGCGACTGGCAACTGGCTGACGCGAAAGACGATGGCGGGAAGATCCACGCGTCCTCTCAGAAAGTCGCGGTGGCCGAACTCGGTGACCTCCAGGCCAATGCGCTCTGCAAGGTGCCTGATGTCGTCGACTTCAATTCGCGTGTCCGAGAGCGGCACGCCGGCGAACAGCACGGTCTCCGCGCTCGGCCTGCCGAGATATCCAGCAACCGCCGAAAAGCAGGCCTTGAACGCCTCCTTGGGGGAGAGAATGTTGGGTTGCTGGTTCACGATCTGCCCGTCAGGACTCTCGCTGGACCTTGCGTCGTCTTATTGCTTCCTCACTGGGGCGAGAATATCGAAAGGCAGGTCGTTCTTCTGCTCCGATGGCGTCCGCGCATAGGTTTCAGTGTCTGCGGTTTCCGGTGCTGCAAACTCGGCTCGTGCATAGGCCGTCGCTTGCTTTGCCGGCTGAAGGTTCATCGTTTTCAGCAACTGTCCGGTCGCGGCCAGAAGCCGGTACTGGGCAAACAGCGATGCATAGGACGCCGTGTCCGCCAGCGTTGCCGTGTTGAACCGCGTATTCTGCGCATCGAGCACGTCAAGCAGCGAGCGCTGTCCGACTTTGAACTGCTCGCGATAGGAAGCGACCAGCTTCTCATTGGCGGCGGCTTGTTGCCTCAGGGTCTTTGCCAGATCGGCTTGCCGGAAACGGCGATCCCATGAGGTGCGAACGGCTTCCTCGATTTCGCGCTGGACCTGATGCAGCGCGAGACGCTGTTCGCTGGTACGGCGGATCTGCTCCTGCTCGTTGGCCTTGTCGATGCCACCGCGGTAGAGGTTCCAGCGCAGGACCAAGCGCGCCTGCAGGTCGGTGGTGTCGCCATCGTCACCGTCAATGTCGGTTCCCGCCCGGGCGCGACCTTCAGCGATGATGGAGGGGCCAAATTTTGCCCGCGCGGCGTCCACGAGGGAGGCCGCCGCATCGATGTCGCTGTTGGCCATGTGCACGCGCGGATTGCTTTCCCGTGCCAACCCTATTGCCTCGTCGAGCGAGCGCGGGAGTGCGGCCGAGACATCGCCTGGCCTCGAAGGGCTGGTCAGTGGCTTTCCGACAGTCTTGAAGAAGCGGATCTTGGCCGCTTCCAGTTCCTCGGTCGCCTCCTGCATGCGCGCCTTGGCGGCGAACAGCCGTTCCTCGGCCTGTTGCCGGTCGGCCTCGTTCAGCGCGCCGCCCGAGATGCCTTGCCGGATGTCGCCGAGAATTCCTTGGTGGAAGCCGAGATTTTTCTTGGCTTCGGCAACGATCGAGGCCTGCAGCATGTATTCCAGGTAGTCCTGGACAACGGACAGCCCGATGAATTCGGACCGTTCCAGCACCCGGAACGAAGCGCCATCGACGCGCGATGCCTGACGGTTCAATTCGGCCCGCCTTGCGCCGCTGTCATAGAGCGTCTGCGAAACGGTAAGATCCGTTTCAGCCGGATAGAGCGCGTCGTCTTGGATGGAAAGCGAGCGCCGGGATGGATTGTCGAGTCGGCGAACGCCAGCCGATGCCTCGACATCGACACTGGGAAGATAAAGGCCCTTGGCCTGCCGCAACTCGAACTCGATTGCTTCGCGGTTTTCGATTGCCTGTCCAATCTCGGGATTGGATTCCACCGCAACGGCCATCGCCTCCTTGAGCGTGAGCGCATGAGCGCTCGCGCAGGTCAGCATGGTTGCCGCCATCAAGAGACCAAGGCGCTTGCCTATGGTCGACACGTTTGTCGTGTTCATTTTACCCACCCTAACGTTTCCCCAACGCCTTTCCACAGCGCTACAACCAAGCCCAAGGGCCTGCCGTTGGAGAACTATCCAACAGATTCACGAAATATGTGAGTGATTATTAATTTAGATACCGCTAAAAGGGCGGATTCGCGCTACAAGGCTGCGAGATGTAGCAAAAATAGCACATAAATATCGACCCGCTGCGGTTGCACCCGGACGCTGTCACGTGTGGGAAAGCACAAGAAACTGAAGGGTCGTTAGGCAACCAGGCAGAATCATAGCAGGCGCGAACATCCGCTATTGACGACTGGACCCGGAGTTGGATTGCTGTTTCGGACAGCGCGACCCGAAGTGCCGCGTCGAAAAAATACACCATCGGCGGCGGCCGGTGTGCGTGTCATGCCGCAGGCATCGCCCGTTACAGCCTCATGGCCGGGCAGCCGCGAACCCGCTCCGGAAGGTTGCGAGCTGACCCGTTCCCCTCAATTTGCGCTTAACGCCACCATGCGGTCGAGCGCCGCGGTCAGGCCGTGCAGCGACACCGGGAATGTCAGCGGGGTCTTGGCGTCGGTCGTGACGTTGAGCTTCAGCACCGTGCCTCCCCTCATCTTTCCAAGTGTCGGCCGATCAATGGCAAAGACCGCGATGCAACCCGTTGGCAGGCAGGTCCTGAAGCGCTGCGGGGACAAGGGCGGCTGATCGTCGATCTGGAGCGTCACGCCCGGATCGAGCAAGATGCCGAAGGGCAGAAGCAATGTAGCCATCGTCGACCCGTCCGCGCGTCTCTGTATCTCAACGGCAAGCAGCCTTTGGCCGTTCTTTTGAACCTGGTCCTGCGAAAGCGAGCAGACCCTCGCATTCTCCTGGACAGAGCAAGCCACGCTCCAGTCCTGATAGACTTCGCGCAGAGACGACGGTCCATCCGGGACAGCCGCCACCTGTTGCTGCGCCGACGCCGGCGACATCAATGAAAATAGGATTGCCCCACATGCGGAGACGGCGTTTGGGCCAAACTTCATGTGCAGACCCACTCGCGGATCTTGCATTTGCTTCCCGCCGCCTCGCAGGCCTGCAAAGCGAGGTCTTCGGCTTCCCGGCGGGTCTCGGCCGAATTCACGCCCCAGGGCGTGAAACGGTTCTCGGCTTTGTCTGCCACGGCGAGCGCACCGCAGTGCTTGTAGGGAAAGCCGGTCTCGTCGTCATCATTCCAATGGCGATGGTTGCGGAAGACGGCGACGACGTTGCAGGCCTTTCCGCCCGCATTCTCGCAATATTTCTGCGCGATGTCCTTCGCCTCCTGCCGCTTGTCGGCGCCCCAGAAGAAGCCGTATTTGCTATCGGCCTGCGAATAGGCGATGGCCGCCCAGATGCCTTTTTCCTCCTGCTGCGGCTCCGGCGGCGCCACCAGGTCGGCCGAGATAACGTGTCCGCTCCACAACAAGGTCAAGCTCAAAACTGCCAAAGCCCGCAATCTCATGGTCGGCGCCCCTTTCCTTAATCCCATTCGCTTCGCCTTACTTCGCCGCCGAAGCGACGGAGATCACCACGCAGCTTTTGCCCGTCGGCAGGAGAAGGGCTTCCCCGGCGTTGCCGCCAAGTTCGTACACCTCGACCTGCCCAAGATGGTCGGTGATCTTGCTGCCCTGCGGAAGAATGGACGGGATGTCGGCACACGGGCTGGCGAATGGCGCAACCCGCACCATCGCCCCTTCGCAACCCGAAGCGGTGGGCGATGCGAAAACGACGCCGGCAGCCGGCCCGCTATAGCGTTCCGATGCATAATCCATGCCGACAAAGGCCTGGACGGCATGCTTGTCGGCGGCCTGGTCGTTCCACAACGATTTGACGCTGTACTTCGTGCCGGTCGTCAAAATCTGTCCAAGCACAGGAAAGATGGTCGAACAGGCCTGCACGCCGGCCTGCTTGACGTGCTCGAGGAAAGGCGTGTCCGGAAGTGCCGGCGACGGCGTCGAAGCCTGTGCTGCCGTCGCGCCGCCGACCAGATTGGCGATCGCGGCATAGTTGCCGGCGGCGAAGCCAAAGCCCGCCACGACAAGCCCCAACAGTGAAAATCCGACGACGCGCGGCCATCGCCGCCGGGCGGGTTCGACGAGCCTCTGTCGATCCGCCTCGACGGTCGGAGTGCGTTTTGCGGACGTGAACTGATCCTGCTGGCTCATGGTGGTGCCCCGGTTATTTGAGTGGTGAAAGGGCCTCTGACAGCCCCTTGAGCGTTGCGGCCACGGTGATCGTCTTGCCGTCGACGGTAGGGTAGGAGATCGCCGGCGTCGCGTTCTGCGAGATCTGCTGACGCATGACCGGCCCGACCGGCAACATGCCGACGCACACCATCTCGTTGCAGCCGTTCAGGTGAACGTCGATCGCCTGTCCCCGCCCATCGAACTTCAGCGACACCACGCCGTCGCTCCTGGCGTTCGGAGCGGTGCGCAGGATCATGTAAGGCTTGCCGTCCTGAGTGGCGGCAAGCGACCAGCTGAAGGCCATTTTGCCGGACGCGTCCTCGATGATTTGCGAGACATTGCAGACCTTCTTGCGCGCTTTGAGGTTCTCGTCGCAGATCAGCGTCCAGTTCGCGAACGGGCGGATGGTGCGCTGGTAGTCTCCGAGCTTCACCTCGGGCGGCACCACCACGTCCGAAGGCTTGATCCTGTACGGCGAGGCAACCTGCCCGGCAGCCGGCACGAGGCCGCCGCAGAGCGCCAGGCAGGTCAGGGCAACAAGTCCTTTCATTCCTGCCTCAGTTCAACGTGAAGCTGATGCCGGCGCCGACGCCGACATGACCGCCAGCGGCCGTGCCCGACACGTTGCCGCGGATGCGGCCGTCCTCGCTCGTGTACCCCGCGCCGAAGGCCAAGGCGCTCGAATCCCGCCAGAAGCCGCCGCCGGCCGCAACGCTCAGCTTGCCAGGCCGGTCGTCGTAGCGCAGCGAGGCTGTGGCAAGGCCGATCGCCGCCGCCTGCCGGGCTTCGTCGCGTATGCCGCTCATGTCGGTATTGAGCTGGCTGAGCTTCTGGTCGGTATAGTTGTTGGCCTGCTGCAAGGTCGTGGCGGCCACCTTGTCGGTGTAGCTGTTGGACGTGTTGATGGCGTAATCCACGCGGTTGTTCATCTGGGTGACGTTGACCGCATCGGTGCCGGCAACGCCGGGACCGACATTGGAGATGACGACCGGCGCGTTGACGTCGCCGCCTTGCAGCGTGATGCTGTTCTTCTTGCTGCCGTCTGGATTGGTGTCATAGGTCACCGCATTCTGGGTGAGCGATCCGAGGCCCGATTTCAAATCCTCGACCGCCGTGTTGGTGGCGTAGAGCTGCGAGCCGTTTATCGCATCGGTGCTGCCGGCGTTGACCCGTCCGGCGGCGACATTGGTGATCGTCCTCTCGGCCCCGGCATCGCCGACGCTGACGGTTCCGGTCGGAGTCGTCCCGGCAAAGGCGTAGGTTCTGCCGTTGATGACGGTGCTGGAGGTGCCGACCGCGGCCTGCGTCACCGAGCCCGAACCCAGCGCCACATCGTTGGCGTTGTTGGCCTTGGCGCCCTGGCCGAGTGCCACCGCGCCTTGGCCCGTGGCTGTCGAGCCATTGCCGGCGGAAAGGCTGTTGGTGCCGCTGGCCACGCTGGCCGGTCCGATCGCCACGCTGTCGGTGCCGCTGGCGGTGGAGTCGGCCAGCGTCGAATTGGCGTGGAAATACTTGATGCCGCCGCCATTGCTGATGTTGG
Organism: Mesorhizobium sp. Root695; assembly: GCF_001428185.1. Classification (NCBI taxonomy): domain Bacteria; kingdom Pseudomonadati; phylum Pseudomonadota; class Alphaproteobacteria; order Hyphomicrobiales; family Phyllobacteriaceae; genus Mesorhizobium; species Mesorhizobium sp. Root695. Next base: position 86,515 of record NZ_LMHO01000004.1, read on the forward strand.
TCAGCGCGTTGTTGACGGCCGTGAACCCGTCATAGACGGTCGAATAATTGTTGCCCTGGATGGTATAGGTCGGGCCGGTGACCGAGCCGTCGGGATTGACCGTCGTGCCGCCGCCGAACAGGTTCGTGACGTTTTGCGTCACGCCGCGCAACTGCGAGACGTTGACGCCGTCTGTATCGGCCGAACCCGCCGCGACATTAGTGAGCTTGCGTTCGGCCCCTGCGGCGCCGATCGACACCTCGCCGACCGAGGTCTGTGGGCCTGCGAGCGCAAAGGCCGTGTAACCGGCCTGCGCGCCGACCGAGGTGATGGACTGAGCGCCCAGCGCGACGCTGTTGATGAAGGTGCTTTGGGCGCCGGCGCCGAGCGCCACCGACTGGATGCCGGACGCCAGCGAATTGGTGCCGAGCGCAAGGCCATCGGCCAGCATGACATGCGCGTTCTGACCGATGGCCGTGCCGCCCGGTGCGGTCTGGTCGACGATGGCGCCATTGCCGATGCCGACGCCGTTGTCACCGTTGACGACCGTCGTCGGGCCGACCGCGACCGACTCCGCCCCGACCGCAAGCGAGTCGCCGGCCGTCGAATTGGCGTGGAAATACTTGGTCGACGTCGCAGAGACCGAGGCGATCACCCCCTGCAGCTGACGGACGGTGACAGCATCCTGCGCCTGCGTGCCGTCCGCGACATTGGTGATCTGCCGGTAGGAGGTGGCGGTGCCGACCGAAACGGCGCCGAGCAGCGTCTTGTCGGTGGTGTTGTACTGGATGAAGTTGGATGGGCCGGCGGGCAGTTGCCCGGTAGCGGGAGCGATCGCGCGATCGGAGACCGAACCCGAGCCGAGCGCCACGCTGCCGTCGATGCTGGCGTTGCTGTCGCGGCCGAGCGCCAGCGCGCTGATGCCGGTCGCGGTCGCCTGGTAGCCGACGGCGGTGGAGCCGACCCCTTGGGCGAAGGAATCGGTTTGCGCCAGCCCGGCCTCGTTGGTGCGGGCGTAACGGATGCCTATGCCATTGGCGTCGGTATAGGCGGTCGAGGTGTCGCCGGCGATGTTGTTGATGGTGTTGCCGAGATCAGTCACGCCAGTGCCGATATTGGCAATGTCGGTCGTGTTCTGCGTCACCTGCTGGTTGGTGGCGAAGAGCTGCGAGCCGTTCACCGCGTCGGTCGAGCCGCCGTTCAATTGTCCGGCCGCGACATTCTGGATCTGGCGCTCGGCTCCAGCCGAGCCAACCGAGAAGGCGCCAGCGGGCGTGGTGCCCGCGAAGGTGTAGTTCACGCCGCCGATCGTCGCGCCGCCAACGGCGGTTGTCACACCCGACGCCGAATTCAGGCCGATTGCCACATCGCCGGCATTGTTGGCCACCGCGTTCGGGCCGACAGCGACGGAATCGGCTCCCAGCGCCTGGGAATCCGCCAGCGTCGAGTTGGCATGGAAATACTTGATGCCGCCGCCGACGTTGATGTTGTTGACGACGGCGCCGATGGCGTCGACGGCCTGGTTGGTGGCGAAGAGCTGGGAACCGTTGACCGCGTCGGTCGAGAGCGCGCTGATCCGCCCCGCTGCCAGATTGGTGAGGGTGCGCTCGGCACCGGGCGCGCCGATGCTGACCGTCGAGGTCGGCGTGGTGCCCTGAAAGACGTAGGTCGTGCCGTTGATCACGGCGCTGGGCGTGCCGACAGCCACGGCGGTCACTGAGCCCGAGCCGAGCGCCACGTCGCCGGAACTCGCCGCCGCCGTCGCGCCATTGCCCAGCGCGACATTGCCCGCAAGGCCGGCGGCACCTGCCGTGGAGCCGTTGCCCAGCGCCACCGAGCCTTGCCCGATGGCCTTGTTGTTGTTGCCGATCGCAACAGCACCGTTAGCCATATTGGCCGCGGTGGCGCTCGCCGTGCCGTCGCTGTTGGCGATGTTGTTGGCGCCGCCGGTGAAGGCACCGGTGCCGCTGGCATAACTGGGATCGCCGATGGAGACCGCGCCGTCGCCATAGGCGGTGTTGCCAGAACCGATGGAGACGGCCTTGCCGCCGGTCGCCACCGCATTGGTGCCCATGGCGATGGCCTCGGCCGAATCGGCCTTGGCGCTCGTACCAAAGGCGATGGCGTCCTGCGCACTCGCATTGGCCGACTTGCCGATCGCGCTGGCGTTCACGCCACTCGCCGTGGCGCCCAATCCCAGCGCGGTTGCGCTCGCGGCGGTCGCCGAGGCGTTGTTGCCGAGCGCCGTGGCGGAGACGTCCGTGGCCTGGGCGCCCGAGCCCGCTGCCACCGAGCCGACTCCACTCGATACAGCCTGGTTGCCCAGCGCCAATGCGAAATCAGCCGAGGCATTGGTGCTGGAGCCGAGCGCTGTCGCGTTCAGCCCTGTCGCGCTGGCCGACTTGCCCATGGCAACAGCACTATCCTTGCTGGCGACGGCTCCCCAGCCTGCGGCCGTGGCATAGTTGCCGCTGGCTGCGGAGCTGGTACCGAGGGCGGTGGAGTTCCCTCCCGAAGCAACGGAGAAAGTGCCCAAGGCGTTAGCACCGGCTCCGGTAGCATTGGCCTGAACGCCGAGCGCGACCGAATTGACGCCGCTTGAAATCGTGCCTGAGCCCAGCGCCATCGCGCCGCCGGCGCCTGTGGCCTTCGCTTGCAGGCCGAGAGCCACCGAGTATTGCGCCGACGCAACGGCTGAACGCCCTATCCCGATGGCGTCGACCTGCGAAGCGGTGACATCCGTGCCAATGCCGATGGCGCTCGTGGCAGTGGCACCCGTCCCCGCTGCGGTGCGCGAGCCAAGATAAATGGAGTTGATCTGGGTCGCGAGCGACTGGAAGCCGACCGCGACGGCATTCTGGCTGCCCGCATTGGCATTGGTGCCCTCGGCTATTGAATCGGCTCCGTTTTGCACGGCTCCGGATCCAAACGCGATACCGCGCACTCCGTTTGCCGTACCGCCACCGCCGAAAACCTGTGCTAATGCCGGCGTGGCGATGCCGCCCAATGCGATCGCACCCAGTGCCGCTGCCAGACACCTGCCAATGCCGAGCATGCCGAGCCCATGTCCCTGGCGGCGCATGCCGAGCACCCGGTGCGCCATACGCAGGACCGCCATCAGGCGTCGGCGCAGCGAGCGACAGCCGAAATCGGCGCCCGAGATCCAGTGCCCGGCGAAATGCGCCGCGCGACGCTGAACAAACGAGCCGCTCGAAATCTGATTGTCGGTCATGGTTCCCTCTCCGCTGGCCGGCACGAAATGTCTGACAATTCCGATCAACGACAGGAAGACATGATTCCCGCCTGCGGTATTTCATGAAATTGCTGTCTTGTGAGAAAAGAGCGGAGCAACCCCACAGAGGTTAACGGCCAGTTACTTTAGACATTGCTTTAAAACCAAAAGATCAAGCAACTCTGTAAGCAATGCTTCATTTGACCTTCGCGTTAAGATTGTCAATCCGAGCCTGCAACGGCGTCATCTGCCGGTATTTCTTCATCACGGTGGTAAAATGGCTCTGGCTTGAAAAGCCGCTCAGATGAGCGATGTCGGCGATCGTCATGCGGCTGTCGACAAGCAGTCTTTCAGCGAAATCCAACCGCAGATCGAGGACATACTGATGCGGTGGCACCCCGAACGTCCTCGAGAAAGCCCGCACGAAGTGATAGGGCGAAAGACCGCAAACAGCGGCCATCTCGGCAAGCGCCAGCTTGCGCGTGAAGTTCTCGTCCAGGAACTCCTGCACACGGCGTGTGCTGCGGACCGAAAGCCCGCCTTTCGCATTGAGAGTTGGCTGCCGCGCCGAATTGGTACCGAAAGCCGAGCCGGGGAAACCATCATCACCCGGCATTTTTTGGCCTCCTGATACGTCCCAGATGAAGTTCAATCCGAGGCCTCCCTCCCCGTTCCCCCGCAAAACAATTCGTGATTGATCGAGCCGCCCCTGCATCGCCAGTCCAGTTCATTTCATCGATCCGGCCACGTGGCGGATAATGTCGAGGCTGCGTCATATTCCGAATGGCTCCCACGCAGGCTTGGGCATGTTCGTGGCGGATGTATTTTGGAAAATACCGGAAGCTTTGTAGGAAATTCCGATCTTTGATCATGCATTGGTGATGCATCAGCAGGGCGGTCCCTTTGCCGTACCTTGAACTCTCTTTTTTGACCGAAGCCTATCCGGCCCTGGTCGGCGTCCTTCCCCTGTACTTCTTCATGGTCGCGGCCAGATGGCTCTGATCAGAAAACCCCGCGAGGTAGGCGACTTCGGCTATCGCGAACTCGCCGCCGACGAGCAGCTTGTCGGCAAGGTCCAGGCGCAGATTGATCAGATAGCGATGCGGCGGCATTCCAAATGTCCTGGCGAACCCGACTATGAAATGATTGGGGGAAACCCCCGCCACCGACGCAAGTTCGGCGACCATTATTTTCCGCACGAAATTCTCGTTGAGATACTCGCGCACGCGTCGGGCGCCAACGGGAGAGAGCCCGCCCTTGGGCGATGCTGTCTGCCTGTTGCAGCTTGTGTAGGTGCGCAGCAGGTGAACACCGAACACCGTGAGCAGCGAGTCCAGGTAAAGTTCGTTTGGAGGCAGCATCCCGGTCAGTTCGGCAGTGATCATCTGCGCAATATTGAGCGCCCTCAGGTCGACCGTGCCGAACGCGGGCGGCTCAAGCTCTGCGTCGGCGAGACCGGACTCGTGAGCTGCCAATTCCGACAATGCTTCCGGAGATATCGAAACGACAGCGTTTTCCCTGGTCTGCGACCAGGCGAGAGTACTGTCGACGCCTGCGGGATTGATGACCAGGCATCCGACCGGCGCATCGTATTCGGTGATCCTGTCGCTGCCTAGCGAGGCTCTCAACTTGCGGACGGGCCTCAGCACAATTCCCGTGGAATGCTCCTTGGCCAGAAATGTCTGCGATCCGGGACCACGAACGGAATGTATTACGCTGCCCCGCGCGGTGGCCCTTCTGGGCCCGGCACTTTCGGGAATTATGTCCAAGACATATCGAGCTGTCCGGTCCCCATCGACGCCTCGGGAATCGCCGCTTTCCCGAGCCTCGTCCGCATTCTTCATCGCCTGGCCTCAGCCGCTCTGCCCGCCGCCTGAAATGCCCCTTGACCCGACCCGAACCCAGCGTAACGCACATGCTGCGGATAGTGAATAACATTCGTGCGCAAAGAAAAAATTTTGTTCGGGATAAGAAGAAAAAATATGGCCGACAAAGGAAGTTCTAGAACATATTTTCCTACTCGATGGAGAGCCCCTCCATCAACGCAGCGCACCCATTGGGCTTGGGTATAATTCGGCCACTTCGGCGGGCCATGCAACAAGCCGACGCAGAGCTACCGGGTTGGTCATTGCAGATCATCTCGACGATTCTCGTACAAACCCCATGCAAGTTCCACAAAGGCCAAAAGAACATCCTCCTCGTTCCACCCGGCAGCGACTGCCGCCTGAACGATTTCACGGATGAGAGGCAGCAATTGGCGTTGGCATTCGGCCGATGTGTCGACAGCTGCGTTATCCACAGGAGGCCCATCGAAGTTGAACTTCACCATTCGGCGCCCCCCTCGCCATCAATCAAAATGTTACATCGTTAGTTTTAGTCCTGCTGATATATATTACATCCAGGACCAAAGCATAGGAAGCCTTGAAGAACCAACGGCGGCGAAGGACAACGCGCCGAAGCAGCCGCACATGCATGCCGCGCGGCGGCGTTATGCGCTAGCGAGTTCGGCTGGGCACACACAGGTCCGCACAGTCCGGCGACATGATCCGGCCGCATTGCCTTCTGCAACCGCTCGCTGGATAGTCTCGGCCATGTTGGAGACCCTGGCGACTCACTGGCCGCGAATTCTCGCCGTCATCTCGGTGGTGATGGCGACCGCTGGCATCGCCCACGCCGTCATGACCAAGGAGGATGTCCGCGCCGCCACCGGCTGGGTCGGCATCATGGTGCTGTCGCCGATCCTCGGCGTGCTGATCTATGCTGTCGCCGGCATCAACCGCATCCGTCGTGCCACGATCACCGCCCAGCGCCCGCTTGCCGGTGATGCTGTGTCCGCCAAGCACGAGCGCGACCTTGCCGCCGAAGAGGCCCTGATCGTCGAGCGGTACGGCCAGCGCTTCACGGGCTTGAGAACACTGGGCGACAGGGTGGCGCGGCGCGCGCTCAACCCGGGAAATGCAATCGATGTGCTGGAAACAGGTGACGAGGCCTATGCCGCCATGTGCGCGGCGATCGATGGCGCCGAGCGCAGCATCCTGCTGGAGACCTATATCTTCGACAATGATGCCGTCGGCCTGCTCTTCGTCGAAGCGCTGGCGGGCGCTGTCCGGCGCGGCGTCACCGTCCGCGTGCTGATCGACGCCGTCGGCGCCCGCTACTCCGTGCCGAGCATCCTTGGGCATTTGCGCGAGGCCAACATCACCGCCGATGTCTTCAACGGCAACATCGTCATGGGCCTGCGCCTGCCCTACGCCAATCTCAGGACCCACCGGAAGATACTCGTGGTCGACGGCATGGCCGCCTTCACCGGCGGCATGAACATCCGCAAGGGCTTCTCGGCCGAATTCGCCGGCTCCAACAGTGCCAGGGACACACATTTCCGGGTGACCGGTCCGGTCGTCGCCGACCTCCTGTCGGTCGCCGCCGAGGACTGGCGCTTCGCCGCCAACGAGGCGCTGAAGGGTGATGCCTGGCGGATTGCCCCGCTGTCACCGTCGCCCGGCGTGCCTATGCTGGTGCGGGCGGTCGCTTCCGGCCCGGATGCCAGCAACGAGACCAACCACAAGCTGCTGATCGGTGCATTCTCCGTTGCGCGCAAGTCGATCCGCCTGATGTCGCCCTATTTCCTGCCGGATCGGGAACTGGTCAGTGCGCTGATCACCGCCGGCAGACGCGGTGTCGAAATCGACATCGTCGTGCCGGCCGTGAACAATCTTTTCCTGGTCGACCGTGCAATGACCGCCCAGTTCGATCAGGTGCTGAAACATTATTGCCGCGTCTGGCGTACCGAGGGACCGTTCGACCATTCGAAGCTGCTTTCGATCGACGGTGTGTGGGCCTACGTCGGCTCTTCCAATCTTGACGCCCGCTCGCTGCGGCTGAATTTCGAGATCGACCTTGAGGTCCTCGACGCCGGCTTTGCCAGCGAGATCGAGGCGCGGATCGGGTCGGCGATCGCCTCCGCCGCGCCGGTGACGCTGGAAGCCTTGCGAGCCCGGCCGTTTCTTATCCGATTGTTCGACCGGGTCCTTTGGCTCGGTTCACCCTATCTCTAGGGCGGAGGTGCGTCGTTGTGGAGCTCGTCTGTCATGGAACATACGCCGACATTGCCTATTTTGACTGTATCCAGCTTCTGAATTGAAGCCAGCGAGGACGAGCAGCACTGATATGCAGAGAACTGGACGCAGCCTCCCGGCAAGCATGCTTCTGTCCCTTCGTGACCGCCGGATGCAGAAGGCAAACGCCGCGGCACACAAGACGACGGCCACCACTGGCACGCTGGTAGCCTCCTATAATGTCCACAAATGCATCGGCGTCGACAGGAAATTCGACCCGGAGCGGACCATCCGCGTCATCCGCGAAATCGATCCGGATGTCATTGCGTTGCAGGAAGCCGACAACCGTTTCGGCGACCGTGATGGGCTTCTCGACCTGCCCCGGCTCGAGCGGGAAACAGGCCTGGTTCCGGTGCCTATTTCCGCGACCGGCAAGGGCCATGGCTGGCATGGCAATGTCTTGCTGTTCAAGAAGGGCGTCGTTCGTGACGTGCATCAGATCAAGCTTCCGGGACTGGAACCGCGCGGCGCGGTGGTGGCGGAGATCGACCTCGATGGAAGCCAGACGCTGCGCATCATCGCCGCCCACCTTGGCCTGCTGCGCCGCTCGCGCTCCCAGCAGGCACGTGTCGTGCTCGACCTGATGAACAGCCCGGACGAAAAGCCGACCTTGCTGCTCGGCGACCTCAACGAATGGCGGCTCGGCAACCGCTCCGCGCTCAACACGCTGCATGCGACGTTCGGCCCGCAGCCGCCGGCGGTCCCCACCTTCCCCTCAAACCTGCCGCTGCTGGCGCTCGACCGTATCATGGCCAACAGGCACGGCATGATTGCGGCCGTCGACGCACATGACACGCCGCTTTCGCGCATTGCCTCCGACCACCTGCCGCTGACGGCCTTCGTGCGTTTGGAACGTGTCTCCGATAACGCCTTGATGTCTCCGGCGTCGCAAAGCGTGTAGATTCAAAGTGGAACGCCCGGTTCTTCCGCGAGTTGATACGTCGAGTTCATGTCTTTGACTCGCAGGAGAATGAAATGAAGAAACTGATTTTTGCTTCCGTGTTGGCATTTGCCGCGACTGCTGCGGTCATCGCGCCAACGCAGGCCGCAAGTGTGATTATCCAGTCCGACGACAACAACCAGTATTCACCGGACGATCAGTCCGACAACGGCGAAATTGTCGTTCGCCGCCATCACCGGTATAACAACGATAACCAGTATGGTGACGATCAGAACGGCAGCGTTCAGTTCGGTGATTACCAAGGTGGCGAATATCGCCGCCACCACCGGCATCACCGCTGCCACATCGAATTGGTCAAGCACTGGCGCCACCACCACAGGGTGATCGAGGAGGTCCGCGTCTGCGGCTGATCCTGGTCAGACCAACCGGCCGGCGAAAGCCGGCTGGCTTCATTTGGGCGTGATCAGTTGACGAAATAGCGCTGCCACTCGAAGTCGGTGATGTGCGACGCCTGCCAGGCGTCGAATGCCGCCTGCTCGGCTCGCCGGCTCCCGGCATAATTGTCGCGGAAGGCCTCGCCGAAGGCATCGGCGCAGAAATCGGATGTGGCGAACGCCTCGATCGACGGCAGCCTGCTGATGCGCATGTAGCCAGTTGCCGCAGGCCATGGTCCAGACCGCGACCCTCAAGCTTGAGAATTGCCAACTCTCTCAGCGATCACAATCTGTCAACTTTTCGTTCAATGCCACCATCCCAGGGATTCGAACGCCCCTATATGGATGTTGCGGGCCACGAACCGCCGGCGATTACAGGATCACCGCGACACGACGGAGCGGATTGCCCGTGTCCGGAAAGCGATATCCATACCGCTTTTCCCGTTGAAGGGAGGCGCGACCATGCGCAATTTCACAACGAGGATCATAACAATCGCATCGCTACTGGCGGCGATGCCGTTATCGAGTGCATACGCGGCACACCGCCACAGGGTCAAACCGCAGGCCATGTCTGTCGAGGCAAGAGCGGTCCTCGACCAGTTGCAGGGCGTGAAACAGGGGATTGTCGAGGCAAGGGATGCCAAGACGATCACCCCTGAGCAGGAGCACGATCTGATGATGAGGGCCGACAGCATCCATCGGTCGGCCACGGGCGGTGGCGCATACCAAGGTTTGCTCAGCCAGATCGAGAACCTGGATCAGCGACTGAAAGACGATTCAGGCGGCGGCTTCTACATCGGCGACGGCGCCGATGGCGGCTATTATCCCAACGGCTGACGCAGGCAGACAATGATCGCGCCTCCAGCGATTTTCGGGGGCGCCGGCTTTTCCGATGGGAGATAGAGAAGGCAAACACCTGCTGGACCGACGCGGCGTCTCCTATGCTCTGGTCATAGCAATCAGTTAGCACGCTGCGTCATGGACTGGCCGCTATCCGACAGGGCCTCTTCTCCAACTTTGGTACCCTCTGGACACAGCTGTGGAAGGCTGAAAAATGTGGACGCAACTCCGTGTTTGGAGTTGAATCGGAACATGAGGAGGATGGCGCTGAATCTGGAAGACATTGCCGGCCATCCGGCGCTGCATCGCTATGTTCAGGCACAGTCCCTGGCGCTGATCCGGATCTATGAAAAGAGCCCTCGACTGGCTTCCATTTTCGCCACGCAGCAGCGTTGGCTGATGGGCCATGTCGGCCTTGCCATGCATTTCAGGCGCGACCCGAACGACCGCCGCAAGGAACTGACGGTATCGCGTTTCATCGAGTTCGTGCACCAGCACGCGGTGGCCAGCCGCAACACGGCGGACGCTTTCATCAAGGAGATGCTGCACTACCACATTGCTGAGTATGTGTCGGGCGGGGACGGCCGTACGCACCCCTTGCAGCCGACAGCGGCCACCGTGCAGACTTTTACCGGTTGGGTCCTTGCCCATCTGCAGACGCTGGATCGTCTCGACGGTGGCGACAGGCTGGCCAGGTTCCTGGAGCGGCCCCAGATGGTTGCCAGGCTGCAGCCTCTGGTGGCGGACGGCCTGCTTGCCTCCAAGCCGGTGCGCGAGCCCAACCAGACCTTCTCCCTGTTCATCTGGCTCAACAATGGCGGCATCGTCATGGACTGGCTGATGTCGGGCATCGACCCCGATCATGCCGGCCTGGACCGGATTCCGACCAGCGTGGTTTCGATCGGAGATTTCGCCAAATGGCTGAAGCTCTCGCGGACCCACCTTGCCCGCAAGCTGCGCGCCGCCGAGGAACTCGGCAGCATCGGCTGGCTCGGCCAGCGCGGCCATTCGGTGATGTGGGTGTCGAGCACCTTCTACCAGGAGTACATGACCGTCCAGGCCGCCAAGCTGGCCATTGTCGATGCCGCCTTCGACGCCTGTTTTCCGCCGACTGGCTGAAATTGGGCCGGGGAGATTGCATCTGCGCAAGAAAATCGCCGCCCCTGCGTCCGGACACAGTAGCCAAAGGCTGAAAATGCGGTTGCGTCGTCGCAGCCGCGAGGCTGAATCGAAGCGTGGAGAGTGCTTGCCCGCCCAAGCCGTCGAGTTGGCTATCATCGATGCCGCCTTCGAGACGTGCCTGCCGCCGGCCGGTGCCGGCGATTGACTGCTGCCGGCGTTGTCGCATCCCGCGCGGGAGATGCGACAACGTGGAATGGTTTCCGCCGGGCGATCAGACCTCCGGCGTTCTCAGTCGATATCGAACGAAACGCCCTGGGCGAGCGGCAGCGCCTTGGAATAGTTCACCGTGTTGGTGGCGCGGCGCATATAAGCCTTCCACGCATCGGAGCCGCTCTCGCGGCCGCCGCCGGTTTCCTTTTCGCCGCCAAAGGCGCCGCCGATCTCGGCGCCCGAGGTGCCGATGTTGACATTGGCAATGCCGCAGTCCGACCCGTCGACGCCGAGGAAGCGCTCGGATTCCTGCAGGTCGCGGGTGAAGATCGACGACGACAGGCCGGCACCGACCGCATTGTGCTCGTCGAGCACGGCGTCGAAATCCGAATATTTCATCACATAGAGGATCGGCGCGAAGGTCTCTTCCGTGACCGGAGCCACCTGCTTCGGCATTTCGACCAACGCCGGATGCACATAATAGGCATCCGGATGACCATTCTCGACCCGTGTGCCGCCGGTCAGCTTGCCGCCATGGGCGGTGGCTTCCTTCAGCGCCTTCTGCATATTGTCGAAGGCCGCCTTGTCGATCAGCGGGCCGACCAGCGAAGCGGTCTCGAGCGGATTGCCGACCGATACGCTTTCGTAAGCCTTCTTGAGACGCGGAACCAACGTATCATAGACGCTGTCATGGACGAACAGGCGGCGCAGCGTCGTGCAGCGCTGGCCGGCCGTGCCCATCGCTCCAAAGGCAATCGCGCGCAGCGCCATGTCGAGATCGGCGGTCGGGCAGACGATACCGGCATTGTTGCCGCCAAGTTCCAGCACGGCACGGGCAAAGCGCTTGGCCAGCCGCGGGCCGACATCCCTGCCCATGCGGGTCGATCCGGTGGCCGAAACCAGCGCCACCTTCGGGTGATCGACCAGGATCTCGCCGACGGCGCGGTCGCCGATCAGCACCGGCGCCAAGCCTTGCGGTGCGTCCGCGCCGAAACGCTTGACCGCACGCTTGAAGATGGCCTCGCAGGCGAGCGCCGTCAGCGGCGTCTTCTCCGACGGCTTCCACACCACCGCGTCGCCGCAGACCAGCGCCAGGGCCGTGTTCCACGACCACACCGCGACCGGGAAATTGAAGGCCGAAATGACGCCGACGACGCCAAGCGGATGCCAGGTCTCCATCATCCGATGGCCCGGGCGCTCGGTGGCGATGGTCAGGCCGTACAATTGCCGGGAGAGACCGACGGCGAAATCGCAGATGTCGATCATCTCCTGGACTTCGCCGAGGCCCTCGGACGGGATCTTGCCGACCTCGATCGACACCAGTCGGCCAAGCTCAGCCTTGTGCGTGCGCAGCTCCTCGCCCAGCAGCCGTACCAGCTCGCCGCGCCGCGGACCCGGCACCATCCGCCACGCCTGGAACGCCGTGTGCGCGGCATCGATGGTCTTTGCCGTCTCGGCCGGCGAGATCGTCTTTAGCGCCGCGATCTGTTCGCCCGTCACCGGGCTGCGCACGATCAGGTCGCCGCCGACAAGCGTCTCCTTGGCCACACCCAGTTTCGCCAGAAGCTCGGTTGTTTCCTTCGCTATCGTCATTTTTGTCCCTTTCAGATCCCGTCGCCATCATATGGCGCTGGGTCAAGCCTTCGCCGTGTCGCCCGCGTACCGAAAGGTACTTCAGGCACAGTCATGGCGTGGCATTACTCGTTTCAGGGAAGAATCGCCACCCCGGTATGGTCCAAGGTCGGCTGACACGATTAAGCCAGATGGGCAGACGGCGCTCAGTTTGCCTTTTTCGCCGGCGGGCGCACGGCACCGTCCTTCATCAGCCGATCGATATGCATGCGGATATGGGCCGCTTCCGCCGCTGTGTTTGCCAGCGCAATGGCACGGTCGAAGGCGACACGCGCCTCCTCGCCCCGGTCAAGCTGCATCAAAAGGCCACCCTTGAGGCCGAAGAAGTGGAAATAGCCGGAGAGCCGGTCCTCCAGCGGCTCGATCATGGCGAGCGCCTCTGCCGGACCACGCACCTTGGAGACCGCGACGGCCCGGTTGAGCGTGACCACCGGTGATGGCTGCATCTGCTCGAGCAAGCGGTAGAGCAGGTCGATCTCGTTCCAGTCGGTGTCCTCGGCCTTTTCGGCCCGCGCATGCAGCGCGGCAATAGCCGCTTGCACCTGATAGGGGCCGGGCTTGCGATGGCGCAGCGCCTTGTCGACAAGCGCCAGCCCCTCATCGATCATCTTGCGGCTCCACAGGCCGCGATCCTGATCCTCGAGCAGTACGATCTCGCCGCTCTCGTCAAAACGAGCCGGTGCCCGTGCATGCTGCAGAAGCAGCAGTGCCGCCAGCCCCATGATCTCCGGCTCGGTCTGGAACAGCCGCAGCAACAGCCGTGCCAGCCGGATCGCCTCCTCGCACAGCGGCGCGCGAGCCGGTGCCTCGCCGCTGTTGGTCGAATAGCCCTCGTTGAAGATCAGGTAGACCATGGCGGCGACAGCGGCGAGCCGTTCCGACCGCTCGACGGCGCCTGGGGTCTCGAACGGCACGCCGGCGTCCGCGATGCGCGCCTTGGCGCGGGTGATGCGCTGCTCCATGGCGCTTTCGCCGACCAGGAAGGCGCGCGCGATCTGCTTGACGGTGAGGCCCGAGACAATGCGCAGCGCCACCGCGATCTGCTGCGTTGCCGGCAGATCGGGATGGCAGCAGATGAACAACAGCCGCAGAATGTCATCGCGGTAATGCGCCCCGTCCAGCCGCTCGGCGATATCGCTCTCGGCGTCCTCCAGGTCGGAAATCTGGTCTTCCTCCGGCATCGGCGCCTGCTTGGCGCGCTTGCGCACCGCATCGATGCCGCTGTTGCGGCCGACAAAGATCAGCCAGGCCGCGGGGTCACGCGGAGGCCCGTTCTGCGGCCAGTTCTTGATGGCCCTGAGGCACGCATCCTGGAAAGCTTCCTCCGCCGTATCGAGATCGCGGAAATAGCGCAGCAGCGCGCCCATCGCCTGCGGACGGGCGGCGCTGATCGCCGAGCTGATCCAGGCGAGTTCGGTCATGCGGAAACCTTGGTGGGGTTGAAGACGGAGACCGGCCGAATCTCATAGGAGCCGCCACTCGGATTGACCTCGGAAAGCTCGCGAGCGAACTCCACGGCCTCATCGAGATCGGCGCATTCGAGCGTGTAGAAACCGAGGAACTGTTCCTTGGTTTCGGCAAACGGCCCGTCGATGACAACCGATTCGCCCTTGACTTTTCTCAGCGTCGTCGCCGCCGTGGTCGGTAAAAGCCGCGCCACCGGGCCAAGCCGGCCGGCCTTGGCATACTTGTCCTGGACGTCGAGGAGATTAGCCATGACCTCGTCGTCCTGAGCCTTGCTCCAGGAGCAGACGACGTCTTCGGAAGCATAGCAGAGGATTGCGTAGAGCATGGCTGGTCCTTTTCTCTGTCAAAGGACGAAACAGTAAGACCGATCCCGACACGACGTCGATAAAAAAATCCCGATGCCGTGGATTTGACGGCGGCCGGTGGTCGCTAGTCAGCTTTCGCGCATCTTCAGCCATCGCAGCACGAGAACTTCCTCGTCATCGAGACCATCGATCGCGCGCTTGCGCTTGTTGGCCTGAGCCATTTCGTCCAGCAATCGCCCCTCTGACCAGGCGTCGAAGACCTGCGGATGGATGTAGCATTTGCGGCAGACGGCGCGCGTGTTGCCCAGCCGCTCGGCAACCTTGTCGATGACGCTGTTCATCACCCGCTTTTGCTGCGCCTGGCTTTGCGGCAATTCCGTCTGTGCAAACAGCGAGGCTGCATGGATGGTGCCGCCCCATGTGCGGAAATGCTTCGAACTGAATGCATCCCCTAAGGCCTCGCGGATATAGCGGTTGACGTCCTCGGAACGGACCGGCCGCCTGCCGCCGTCCTCAGCGAGATACTGGAAAAGCTTCTGGCCAGGCAGGTCCTGCGCGCCACGCACGATTCCAGCGATGCGGCGGTCGATCAGCTTCAGCTTCCACTCCTTGCCGGACTTGCCCTTGAAGGCAAACCGAAGGCTTGAGCCGACGATATCGACGTGGCGGTCGCGCAATGTGGTCAGCCCGAAACTCTTGTTTTCGCGGGCGTAGGCGGCATTGCCGACCCGGATCATCGTGTTGTCGAGCAGCCAGACGACCGTGGCGACGACACGCTCGAGCGGCAGGCCACGACGGCGCAGATCGCTGTCGATCCTGCGCCGCAGGTTCGGCAGGCTTTCGGCGAAGGCGACAAGGCTCGAATATTTGGCGCTGTCGCGTTCTTCGGCCCATTGGGGATGGTAGCGGTATTGCTTGCGTCCGCGCTCGTCCCTACCCGTTGCCTGGATGTGGCCGTCGGCTTCGGGCGAAATCCACACATCCGTCCAGGCCGGCGGAATGACGATCGCATCGATGCGCGCCCTGATAGGGTCCGGAACCACCCGCCCGTCCGGCCCCTTGTAGGAAAACCCCTTGCCTGTCTTCAGTCGCCGAATACCGGGCTCGGCATCGCTGACATAGGTAAGCGACGCATGATCGGCCGAGCTTTGCGCCCCGTTCTTCGGCTCGCTATTTTTCGGCACAGTATCTTCCTCAGCCGAGCGGCTGGGCGACAATCCGGATTTTTGCAGCATGTCAGCTCCACGCAAATATCCGTAGATAAGCTACTGGCCGATTGCTGGTTCCACTCGCGTCCGAAAAGCCTGTGCGACGATATAGTGTCGGTCCCGGCGGAACTGGCGCGCCTACAGAGCGCCCTGTAGCTGGATCAACGACGCGGACAAACGCCGCCGCGCTGCGAGCTGGAACTTGTAGCGCAGACAGCGCCAGGCTTCCGAGCGTCGCTTTGGGGCTGCCGCGGCCACCGCCAGGAAGCGTGCCGCGGTGTCCAGATCGCCGCGCGCATAGTGGACCCGGGAGATCTTGAGGGCGACAAGCCCTTCCCTGGCCTTGAGCGCCGAGATCAGGATGTTACAGTCGGTAAGCGTGCGCAATTGTCGGCGCCAATCCAGGAAGCGCCTTACCGGATTGATCGCAAAGCGGTCGCCGGAACGTTCCGGCGAAACCTCGCAGACCATGACGGGTTGCGAAACCATGGCCAGCGATGCCTTGCTCATCAGCCGCGCCCAGAACAGCGTATCATGTCATAGGCCAATCCGACCGGGAATCTCGTCTCGCCGATCAGGGATCGGGATTCCAGAACGCTGCCCACGGCGACCGAATGTATGTCGCCTTTCGCATAGGCCGAAGCATTTGCCAGGCACACGGCCCGATAGCCGTTTGGCACCTTGATCTGTCGATCCTGGCCGTTCACCCGTCGCCGGTAGGCGCTTACGATCATATCGGCGTTAGGCTGCTCCTCCACCTGCCGGAGCAGCAAGCGCAATCCGCCTTGCAGGTGCAGGTCGTCGGCGTCGATCAGGTATACCCAGGGATGGACCGCCTCCGCCAGCGCCACATTGCGGGCACCGCCGGCATCGCGGCAACTGGCCGGCAGCACGCGCAACGGCAACGACAGTTCCGCCGCGGCCTGCCGCGCCACAGCCGCCGTGCCGTCTGTCGATGCATCGTCGACCAGCAGTATCTCGCCGATGATGTCGGCCTCGCTGCGAAGCGACGCCAGCGTTGCCGTGATGGTCGCCGCCGCGTTGCAAGCAGGAATGACGACACTGATCGCTCTCAATTACAAAACCCCGCGCCTCGCGCTTGAGGATACAATTATCGTCCACCTTGAAATGAATGCAGATTAGCGATCACGTCGTTGTTTGAGAGTCTTGTCTGCCAGCAATTGCAGCGGATGCTTTCAGGTCTTTTCGAGCACGACTGGAATGACGTCGACAGCTTGCTCGCCGACCTGTCCCCCCGTTGTCTTGAGCACGCCGACGATCGGCGCCACGTCCGAATAATCACGG
This sequence comes from Mesorhizobium sp. Root695, assembly GCF_001428185.1. Taxonomy (NCBI): domain Bacteria; kingdom Pseudomonadati; phylum Pseudomonadota; class Alphaproteobacteria; order Hyphomicrobiales; family Phyllobacteriaceae; genus Mesorhizobium; species Mesorhizobium sp. Root695. Next base: position 103,265 of record NZ_LMHO01000004.1, read on the forward strand.
CCGTAACCGACGGTGATGTGGTCGTTACTGGCCCGCATGCCGTTGGTCGGATCGAATTCCTGCCAGCCGGCATCGCGCCCGCACCAGACCTTGACCCAGGCATGCATGGCATCGGCGCCTTCCAGCCGGGGTTTGCCCTTAGGCGGGCTGGTGCGCAGGAATCCGCTGACATAACCCGCCGGAATGCCCAGACCGCGCAGGCCGGCGATCATGATGTGCGAAAAGTCCTGGCAGACGCCGCGCTTCAGCTTGAAGGCATCGCTAGCCCGGGTTCGCACCGTGGTCGCTTCGTCGTCATAGGTAAAATCGCGATGGATCCGATTGCACAGGTTCATGGCCGTGCCGGCGGCGGAGCCGGCGATGCTGTCCCGTGCGTAGGTGGTGATCGCAGCATCGATACCGGCGTGAGTGCTGGCCGTCAGAAAATGGTGCGGTGCGTCAGGCGCCAGCGACCGCACCGCGGCGAGTTCCTGCCTGAGCCGGCCGATATCGGGCGACACGTCGAGCCCGGGCTCGGGCCGCGACACCGATATGCGTGCGCTCATCCTTATGTCGAGCGCGTCATGCGCATCGCGAAAGGCGATCGAGGTGACGTTGTTGCCGAAGAAATCTGAGAAGTCGGAGCGCTCGTTGGGCGCCGGTGCAAAGGACAGAGATGCGGCGATGACGCGCTGCACGCCGGAAATCGTCGACGGCAGCACGTGGATCTGATGGCGGCCGCCGCCGGCCGCCGCGGCATAGTCGTAGTGGAGATGAAGCCTGATGTCGTAAAGCATGCTTTATCCAAAATAGGCTTTGGCGAGGCTGTTGTAGAGGCCGCCGATTTCGTAGGCGAGCTCGTCCAGCGCCTTTGCCGTCATGTCCGAAGGCTCCTTGATGGCGATCTGGGTGTTGAGCTGCAGGATCTCTTTCGCCGCCGGCGACATGTGCCCCTCGCCGCCGACCAACGGCAACAGGCCGATCTCGGCCTTCAGCCTTTCGAGCTGGAACAGGATGGAGCGCGGATTGAGCGGATCGAGCGCCAGCAGGTCGATCACCGTGTGCCCGCCGGCCTGCACCGGATATTGCCGGCGGTGGGTCATCACGCTGTCGCCGATCTCCAGCATCATGTCGAGCGCGCCGTCCGGCGCCTTGGCGCTGGTCAGCCGCGACAGGGTGCGGGCGATCTGGATGCCGCGCTCCAGCCGGCGGCCGATCTCGAGGAAACGCCAGCCGGCGAAGCGGTACATGTTCTCGTGCAGCAAGCCGGAAAAGCCGGCGAGCTTGCGCAGGATGACCGTCATCGCCCGGGTCGCGTCGTCGCCGGGCGCCACCGTCGTTGCAAACTGATGGATGGTCTTCGACAGGTCCTTCAGGGCCAGCCAGCCATCGGGCGAGAAGCGGTCGCGGATCTGCCCGGCGCTGTAGACCGCGCTGTCGAGCGTGCCGATCAGCCCCGACGGGATCGCCGCCTCGACGTCGACACCGAACGGTTCGAGATAATCCCTGATGTCGGCGAGCAGCGGCATGTCCGGGTCGGAGGTCTCGGCCAGCCGCACATGATAGGCGCGCAGGATGCGCACCGTGTCTTCCGACCGCTCGATGTAACGGCCGAGCCAGGTCAGGTTCTCCGCCGCGCGGCTGGGCAGGCTACCAGGCCTAGTGCGGGCAAAGCTGTCGCCTTCTTGCGGCAACAGCGTCTCGCGCTCTACCGGTTTGTCGCTGACAACCCAGACATCCGCTGCCTGGCCGCCACGCTGCATCGCGATCGCCGTCGGGTCGAGCGACAGGCCGACGCGGGCAAAACCGCCCGGCATCACCGTCCAGCCGTCCGGCGTGCGCGCCAGATAGACGCGCAGGCTCGCAGGCCGCGGCTCCAGCCAGCCGCCGACATAGACGGGCGTCGTCGAAAGCGTCACTGCTTCCTGGCCGACGAAGTCACCGCCATAGCGTTCGATGCGCGCCACCAGCTCCGCCCGCTCGCCGGCGGACAGCGCCGAGCCGAGCTTCGTCTGTTCGTCATCCTCGAAGGCAAGTCTCGTCGACAGCGCCGGCCCGATAACCATGCGATCGATATTGGCCAGCACATGCGCGCGTTCGGTTGCTTGCCCACACCACCATGTCGCGACACTTGGCAGCAGCAATTCCTCGCCCCGCAAGGCACGCGAAATCTTCGGCAGGAAGGCGAGCAGCGCGCGCGTCTCCATCAGACCGGAGCCCAGCGCATTGACCGTCGCAACCGCGCCATGGCGGATCGCCTCGACCAGGCCCGGCGTGCCGATCTGCGAATCCGCGCGCAGTTCGAGCGGGTCGGCGAAGGCGGCATCGAGCCGCCGCCACAACACGCTGATCGGCATCAGGCCGGAAACCGTGCGAACCATGAGCCGGCCGCCTGAAACGGTCAAATCCTCGCCTTCGAGCAGCATGATGCCGAGATACCGGGCGATATAGGCGTGTTCGTAATAGGTTTCGTTGAGCGGCCCCGGCGTCAGGATGGCGGCGCGGCCGTCGGTTTCCTTGGCCATGCCGATCAGCGCATCGCGAAAACGGCGGAAAAAGCCCGCAAGGCGATGCACATGCATCTCGCCATAGATGTCGGACAGCGCGCGTGTGGTGGCGACGCGGTTTTCCAGCGCAAAGCCGGCGCCGGACGGCGCCTGGGTGCGATCGCCCAGCACCCACCACTGGCCATCAGGCCCGCGGCCGAGCTCGAAGGCGCAGAAATGCAGGAAATGGCCACCGGCCGGCCTGGTGCCAACGACTGGCCGCAAATATTCCGGACTGGCCGCGATCAGTCCCGCCGGCAGGATAGCTTTTTCGACCAGCCGGTTGGGCCCGTAGATATCCGCAATGGTTTCCTCGAACAGCTCGGCGCGTTGCACGAGGCCGGCGCTGATCGCAGCCCACTCGCTCTCCTTGATGAGAACCGGGACATGCGCCAGCGGCCATTCGCGCTCATTGGCGCCAGCCTTGTCGTAGACGCGGTAGTAGACCCCGGCATCACGCAGATATTGGTCGGCGCGGGCGAAACGCTGGCCGAGCTTTTCAGGCCCCAACTCGTCGAGCGCTTCGATGAAGTGCCTCCAGACCGGGCGGGGATTGCCTGATGCATCGACCATCTCGTCGACGACGCCGTCGATCGGCTGGTAGTGCTCCAGCAGGCTGTGTATCTGCGGCTTGCCGCGTACCCTCTTGTGATTCCCCTTTGCCATCGCTGATCAGAGTCTTGCCGGCCGCCGAAGGTCAAGGGTCATCGGGAAATCTTCCGCCGGTTGTTCCTCACGCAGTACATAGGCGGATGGCGTATGACCGCGCGGCTCGAAGCGGGCGAGCCGCCGGGCCTCCGCCTCGTTGCCATTGACCGGGAAGGTGTCGTAGTTGCGGCCGCCAGGGTGGGCGACATGGTAGACGCAGCCGCCGACCGCCCGGCCCGACCAGCGGTCATAGATATCGAACACCAGCGGTGTGTTGACCGGCAATGCCGGATGCAGGCCCGATGCCGGCTGCCAGGCCTTGAAGCGCACGCCCGCCACCGCGACCTCTCTGTTGTCCGTGACCTTCATCGGCACGATACGGCCGTTGCAGACCACCGCATGGCGTTCCGGATTGAGACCTTCGGTCTTGACCTGCAGCCGTTCGACCGAGGAATCGACGAAGCGCACGGTGCCGCCGATCGCGCCCTGCTCGCCCATGACATGCCAGGGTTCGAGCGCCTGCCGCAGTTCCAGCTTGATGCCGGCGTGCTGAACCTCGCCGCAGAACGGGAAGCGGAATTCGAGCTGTGCGTCGAACCATTCGGGCCTGAATTCGAATCCGTTGAGCTTGAGGTCGTCGAGCACGTCGAGAAAATCGGCCCATACATAGTGCGGCAGCATGAAGCGGTCGTGCAGCAACGTGCCCCAGCGCACGAAGCGGCCGTCGAGCGGGCTCTTCCACGCGCGGGCAATGATCGCCCTAACAAGCAGTTGCTGCGCGAGGCTCATACGCGCATTGGGCGGCATTTCGAAGCCGCGGAACTCGACCAGCCCCAGCCGGCCGGTCGGTCCGTCCGGCGAGAACAGCTTGTCGATGCAGATTTCCGAACGGTGCGTATTCCCGGTGACGTCGGTCAACAAATTGCGGAACAGCCGGTCGACCAGCCACGGCAAGGGAGCCGCGCCCTGGTCCGGATGCGGCACCTGCGCCATCGCGATCTCGAGTTCGTAGAGCGAGTCGTGACGCGCCTCGTCGAAGCGCGGCGCCTGGCTGGTCGGGCCGATGAACAGGCCCGAGAACAGGTAGGATAGCGAGGGACGCCGCTGCCATTGCAGCACCAGGCTCTTCAAAAGGTCCGGCCGGCGCAGGAACGGGCTGTCATTGGGCGTCGCGCCGCCGACCACGACATGGTTGCCGCCGCCAGTGCCGGTGTGGCGGCCGTCGATCATGAACTTGTCGGCGCCAAGCCGCGTCTGCCGCGCCTCCTCGTAGATCGCCGTCGTCGTCGCCACGCAATCCTGCCAGTTGGACGCCGGATGGATGTTGACCTCGATGACGCCGGGATCGGGCGCCACGCGGATAACGTTGAGGCGCGGATCATGCGGTGGGCCATAGCCCTCGATGTGCACGGGAAGACCGATCGCCTTTGCCGCGTTCTCGGCCGCCGCGACCAATTCCAAATAATCTTCCAGAGCCTCGACCGGCGGCATGAAAACGCACAGCCGCCCGTCGCGCGGCTCGACCGAGAGTGCGGTGCGCACAGCGCCGCCGATCTCGGTGATCTCTTGCTCGACCCGGTCCTGCTGGCCGGTCGCCGCCGTGAAGGACACCGCCTGCTGACGGCGCGCCATCTCATCGGCGCCTTCCAGTTCGGCCGGCGCCGGCTCGGCCAGTATGGCTTCACGCGCAGGCAGCGGGCCGCGTGGCAGTGACGGATCGACCGGCACGATGTAGGGGAATTGCTCCGGCGGCACATAGGGCAATGTACCCAGCGGCAGGCGATAGCCGACCGGTGAATCGCCCGGCACGAGGAACAGCCGGCCACGCCGCGTCTTCCATATTTCCGAGCGCCAGCGTGGTCCCGACGCCTGGCTGTTCCAGCGCTGAACGGGAAGCACGTAGCCGGACGGTTTGGTCAGCCCGCGTTCGAACACCTTCGCCATGCGGCTGCGTTCTTCCGGATCCTCCAGCTTGGAGTTGGAGGGATCGACATTGTCCGGCAGCTTGCCTTCCTTAAGCAGCCATTCGGCCGGATCCTCATAGGCTTCGCTGACCATGGCCTTGTCGATGCCAAGTTCGCCGGCGATCGCGGTGAGCAGGCTTTCGGCCTGCTTCGGCCCGATATCGGCCTCACTCTTTTCGCGCGCGATCAGCGACGGATCGCTCCACACCGGCTGGCCATCGGCCCGCCAGTAGAGCGAAAAGGTCCAGCGCGGCAGGCTTTCGCCCGGATACCATTTGCCCTGGCCGTAATGGAGAAAGCCGCCGGGCGCAAAACGCTGGCGCAGCTTCCGGATCAGGGCATCGGCCTTCTCGCGCTTGGTCGGGCCGACGGCAGCGGTGTTCCACTCGGCCGACTCGAAATCGTCGATCGACACGAAGGTCGGCTCGCCGCCCATGGTCAGCCGCACATCGCCGGCCGCGAGTGCTGCATCCACCTTGTTGCCCAGCGCATCGAGCGCTTGCCAGCTTTCATCGGAGAATGGCTTGGTGATGCGCGGATGCTCGGCGATGCGGTCTACCCGCATCTCGAAACCGAACTCGACATTGGCGAAGCTCGCCATGCCGGAAATCGGTGCTGCGTTGCGGAAATGCGGCGTGGCGGCGAGCGGCACATGGCTTTCGCCGGTGAGCAGGCCCGAGGTCGGATCGAAGCCTATCCAGCCGGCACCGGGAAGATAGACCTCGCACCATGCATGCAGATCGGTGAAGTCGACCGCGGTTCCCGGCGGGCCGTCGAGCGCGACGAGATCCGGCTTGAGCTGGATCAGGTAGCCGGAAACGAAGCGCGCGGCGATGCCGAGATTGCGCAGGGTCTGCACCAGCAGCCAGCTTGAATCCCGGCACGATCCCTTGGCGGCGGCCAGCGTTTCCTCCGGCGAGAACACGCCGGTTTCCATGCGCACGATATAGGCGATCTCACGTTGCAGCCGGGCATTGAGGTCGACGAGGAAGTTGACGGTGTTCTTCGGGCTGGTGTCGATGGTTTTCAGGAAGGCCGACAGCAGCGGCCCGGCCGGCTCGGGCGTCCGGTAGATCGTCAGATCATCGCGTATCTCTTCCGGGTACTCGAACGGAAACGTCTCGGCCGATGGCTCGACGAAGAAATCGAACGGATTGTAGACCGTCATGTCGGCGACGAGGTCGACCTCGATCTTCAACTCGGTCACCGGTTCGGGAAAGACGAAACGGCCAAGGAAATTGCCGTAGGGATCCTGCTGCAGATTGACGAAGTGGTTCGCCGGCTCGACCTTGAGCGAATGGCTGAGCACCTTGGTGCGCGAATGCGGTGCCGGCTGCAGCCTGATGATCTGGGGCCCGAGAACCACAGGCCGATCGTATTTGTAGTGGGTCAGGTGATAGACGGCTGCCAGAATTGCCATGGTGCCCCGGAAGTCGGCGTTTCAATCCGCCGAACCCTGACACATCTGGCGACCATTCTCCAAGCAGAGATGTTGCGGTGCACCTAATTTAAGCAGCTACCGCTCCGCCTTAAAAGAATGCCTGTATCCCGGTCTGCGCCCGTCCCAGGATCAGCGCATGCACGTCATGCGTGCCCTCATAGGTGTTCACGGTCTCCAGGTTCTGCGCGTGGCGCATGACGTGATAGCCGATCTGGATGCCGTTGCCGCCATGCATGTCGCGGGCTTGGCGAGCGATATCCAGCGCCTTGCCGCAATTGTTGCGCTTGACGATCGAGATCATTTCCGGCGCCATCTTGCCTTCATCCAGCAACCGCCCGACACGCAGGCTAGCCTGCAACCCCAGCGCGATCTCGGTCTGCATGTCGGCGAGCTTCTTCTGGTAGAGCTGCGTGCCGGCCAGCGGCTTGCCGAACTGCTTGCGATCAAGGCCGTACTGGCGGGCGCGGTGCCAGCAATCTTCCGCGGCTCCCATCGAGCCCCAGGAAATGCCGAAGCGGGCCCGATTGAGGCAGCCGAACGGGCCTTTCAGCCCGGAAACATTGGGTAGCAGCGCGTCCTCGCCAACCTCGACGCCTTCCACCACCACTTCACCGGTGATCGACGCCCGCAGCGACAGCTTACCGCCGATCTTCGGCGCCGAAAGCCCCTTCATGCCCTTTTCCAGCACGAAACCGCGGATCTCGTCCTTGCCGTTCTCGCCCTTCAACTTCGCCCAGACGACGAACACATCGGCGACCGGCGAATTGGAGATCCACATCTTCGAGCCGGAGAGCCTGTAGCCGTTGGCGGTCTTCTCGGCGCGCGTCTTCATGCCGCCCGGGTCGGAGCCGGCATCCGGCTCGGTCAGGCCGAAACAGCCGATCCACTCGCCGCTGGCAAGCTTGGGCAGATACTTCTTGCGCTGTTCGTCCGAGCCATAGGCATAGATCGGATACATCACCAGCGACGACTGCACTGACATCATCGAGCGATAGCCGGAATCGACGCGCTCCACTTCACGCGCCACCAGCCCGTAGGTCACATAATTGGCGCCAAGCCCGCCGAATTCCTCGGGGATATTGATGCCGAGCAGGCCGGCCTCGCCCATTTCGCGGAAGATCGCGGTGTCGAAGGTCTCGTTGAGATAGGCGTCCTCGATCCGGGGCGCCAACTTGTCGGCGGCGAAGGCCGCCGCGCCGTCACGCACCATGCGCTCGTCTTCCGAAAGCTGGTCCTCGATCAGGAACGGGTCTTCCCAGACGAATGCATTCTTGTCGGCGGCCATGACGTTCTCCCAAACCATGCATGTCCCCAAAAAATATTCAGCGGCTTGGGATGACAGGCATCAAGCAAAATCTTGGCCCGGCTTATCGGCCTGTGCCTCGAAAAAATCAAACGAAATTGCTTCACCGATCAATGAGCGTTAGGAATGAATCATGCGTGTCCAGCGCCGCCTTTTGCCCAACATCAGCGCCCTTGCCGCCTTCGAGGCGGTGGCTCGCCTTGGCTCCTTCACCGCCGCCGCCCAGGAGCTGGACCTGACCCAGGGCGCGGTCAGCCGGCAGATCAGATTACTGGAAGATCAGTTTGGCCGCCGGCTGTTCGAACGCGACAGCCGCAATGTCAGGCTGTCGACGGCGGGCGAAATCTACGCCGAGGCGGTGCGCTCAGCGCTTGGCCAGTTGCGCGACGCCGCTCTTGGATTGATGAGCAATCGGCATAGTGGCATCCTGAACCTTGCCATTTTGCCGACCTTCGGCACGCGCTGGCTGATGCCGATGATCCCCGATTTCGTCGAAAACAACCCTGACATCACCATCAACTTCGTCACCCGCGTCGGTCGCTTCGACTTCGCCAGGGAGAGGCTGGATGCCGCCATCCACTATGGCCTGCCGGACTGGCCCGAGGCCGACTCGACACTGCTGGTGCGCGAAACGGTGGCCCCGGTGGTGTCGCCCGAATTCCTCGCCGGCCGCGCCATCGCCTCGCCGGCCGATATCGGCCGCCTGCCGCTGCTGCATATGGCGACCCGCCCTGGCGCCTGGACCGAATGGTTCGAGCATCAGGGCCTGAGCGCACCGACGGGACCCGGCATGCAGTTCGAACAGTTCGGCACCGCTGCCCAGGCCTGTATGGCTGGGCTCGGCGTGGCGCTGTTGCCGTTGATCCTCATCGCGGGCGAATTGCAGCGCGGCCAGCTTGTACTTGCGCCCGGCCAGCCCATGCAAAGCCGCAGCGCCTATTATCTCGTCGTCCCGCACGACAAGCGCGGCCATCCGCCGGTGGCAAGTTTCCGCGACTGGCTGCTGGGCCAGGTTGAGAAGGAACCGGCTGTTCTGGCTTGGTAGCTACTTCCGCTTCAGCGCATCCGCCAGTGCCGCGCCGAACGCACCTTGCTGCGCTGGCCGCTCCGGCTGGCGCTGCGGCGCCGGCGAACGCGGCGTGCCGCCACCATTGTCGCGCGGTCCGCCGCGTGGTGCGCCACCCTCGCCGCTATCCTTGCGCATGGAGAGCGCGATGCGCTTGCGCTTGATGTCGACATCGACGACCCGCACCTTGACCACGTCGCCGGCCTTGACCACCTCATGCGCGTCCTTGATGAACCGGTCGGCCAGCTGCGAGACATGCACCAACCCGTCCTGATGGACACCGATATCGACGAAAGCGCCGAAGGCGGCGACGTTGGTAACGGTGCCTTCGAGCAGCATGCCGGGCTTCAAATCCTTGATGTCGTCGATGCCGTCGGCGAAGGTCGCCGTCTTGAACCCGGGGCGCGGATCGCGGCCGGGCTTTTCCAGCTCCGCCAGTATGTCGCGCACCGTCGGTAGGCCGAAACGTTCGTCGACGAAGACGCGCGGATCGAGCGCCTTGAGCGCGGCGCTGTCGCCCATCAGCGAGCGCACATCACGCCCGCAGGCGGCGACGATCTTCTTCGCCACGCCATAGGCTTCGGGATGCACCGACGAGGCATCGAGCGGCTCGCTGCCATTGGCGATGCGCAGGAAGCCGGCGGATTGTTCGAACGCGCGAGGTCCGAGGCGGGGAACCTTCAGCAAGTCCTTCCGGCTGGCGAAGGGACCGGTAGCATCGCGATGCGCGACAATCGCGTCGGCCAGCGATGCGCCGAGACCGGAAACACGCGCCAAAAGCGGCGCCGAGGCGGTGTTGAGATCGACGCCGACGGCATTGACCGCATCCTCGACCACCGCTTCCAGCGAGCGGCCGAGCCGATACTGGTCGACATCGTGCTGGTATTGGCCGACGCCGATCGATTTGGGTTCGATCTTGACCAGCTCAGCCAAGGGATCCTGCAGCCGACGGGCGATGGACACCGCGCCGCGCAGCGACACGTCGAGATCAGGAAATTCCGCCGCCGCCGTCGCCGATGCCGAATAGACCGAGGCGCCCGCCTCGCTGACGATCACCTTGAGTGGCTTCGGACCACTATCCGCCGGCATGTCGGACAGCATGTCGGCGACAAGCTTCTCCGTCTCGCGGCTGCCGGTGCCGTTGCCAATCGAGATCAGTTCGACCTTGTGCAGGCGGATGAGCTTGGCGAGTTCCGCCTGCGTACCGCGCACATCGTTCCTGGGCGGAAACGGATAGACCGTCGTCGTTGTCAGCACCTTGCCGGTGCCATCGACCACCGCCACCTTGACGCCGGTGCGGATGCCGGGGTCGAGCCCCATCGTGGCGCGCGAACCGGCGGGAGCCGCCAGCAGCAGATCCTTCAGATTGCGGGCGAAGACGTGGATCGCCTCTTCCTCGGCCCGCTCGCGCATATCCCGCATCAGGTCAAGCGTCAGATGCAGCGACAGTTTTATCCGCCAGGTCCAGCCGGCGACCTCCATCAGCCAGCGGTCTCCCGGCACGCTGCCGCCGATGGCATAGGCGTTGGCGATCATCCGTTCGACCGGCTTTACCGGCGAGGTGTCGTCGGCATCGACCTCGATGTCGAGCGACAGCACCTCCTCGTTGCGGCCGCGCAGCATCGCCAGCGCGCGATGACTCGGCACGTTTGCCCAGCGCTCGACATGGTCGAAATAATCGGAGAATTTCGCGCCGGCCTCCTGCTTGCCGTCGACCACCCTGGCCCGCATGAAGGCGCGTTCTTTCATGTAGGTCCGCAATTTGCCGACCAGATCGGCATTCTCGGCGAACTGTTCCGACAGGATGTCGCGCGCGCCTTCGAGCGCTGCCTTGGTATCGGCGACCTCCTCGGTGACATAGGCCAGCGCCAGCTCGGCAGGCACCAGAGCGCGGTTCGCGAGAATGGCCTCTGCCAGCGGCCCCAGCCCGCGCTCCCTGGCGATCTCGGCCTTGGTCCGGCGCTTGGGCTTGTAGGGCAGGTAGATGTCTTCCAGCTCCGCCTTGGTGGTGGCGGCAACGATCTTGCCCTCGAGCTCCGCGGTCAGCTTGCCCTGTTCGCGGATGGAGCCAAGGATGGTGTCGCGGCGCGCGTCGAGCTCGCGCAGATAGGCAAGCCGTTCGGCAAGGTCACGCAATTGCGTGTCGTCAAGCCCGCCGGTGACTTCCTTCCGGTAGCGCGCCACGAACGGCACCGTCGCGCCCTCGTCGAGCAATTCGATCGCCGCGGCCGCCTGTTCGGGCCGCGCGCTGATCTCGGCCGCGATGATGGCTGCAATGCGCTTGATGTCGGATGCCATGTCGTTCCTGCTCTCATCCAAAGAGCGGCGACCATAGGCGCAGACGTCCGGTCCGCCAACCGCCGCGCTTTGATCAGACCGGCGGGTCCACAGGAAAGCGTGGCCTAGTGTGGCGGCTCGGGCCCAGTCTAGACCATGCAGCTCAGCGCTTCGAAAAAGGTGACGATCTCGACATCGAGCGGATCATCGACCGGCTCGGGCTGCGACGACATCTTGGCGATCACCACTTCGGTCCTGGGATCGACATACAGCCACTGGCCATGGATGCCGATGCCGCAATAGGCGCCGCTCTCGTGTCCAGTCTGGTACCATTTGTTGCGGTAACGGCCCTTGGGAAACAGCGGCAGCATCGTGCCGCGCTGCCAGGCGTCAGCACTGCCGCCGGTAGCAGTGGTATCGCGCACCCAGGCCTCCGGCACGACGCGGCGGCCGTTGGCCATGCCACCTTGCCGCATCATCTCGCCGACACGCGCCAGATCGCGCGGCGTCACCGAAATGCCGCCGGCGGTGCGGGCCGTGCCTTCCATGTCGACGCCGATCGAGGCTTCGCTGACGGCGCCGAGCGGCAGCCACAGCTTCTCGCGCATCAGGTCGGCGAAGCGCTGGCCGGAAGCGCGCTCCAGCAGCAGGCCGAGCAGGTCGGAATTGGGCGAGCGGTAGCGGAAGGTCTGGCCGTGCGGCTCGGCCAGACGCTGCAAGGTCAGAATGAATTCGCGCAGGCTCTCCGTGCCGCCACCCGGATTCCACAGCGTGGCGCGGCGATAGCGGGCGAAGGCGCTCTCGGGATCGAGATAGGCCTCCTCGAAATCAAGGCTGACGCTCATGTCGAGCACATGCCGCACGCTCGCATCGCCATAGGCCGAGCCGGCGGCTTCAGGAACATAGGCCGTCACCGGAGATTCCGGGTTGAACACCCCCTCGCCTTCCAAGATGCCGGCGACAATGGCGGTCAGCGACTTGCTGATCGAAAAGATGATGTGGCGGGCGCCGAAATCCATATGCGGCGCGAACCAGTCACCGATGATCTTGCCGCCTTTCATCACCGTCAGCGCGTCGGTGCTCGAACGTGCGAGAAATTCAGCCACCAGCTCCGGCGCACTGCCGACAGAAACCCTTTCGCCAAGCAGGCCGCTCATGTCCCGAACCGGCGCCTCGACGCCAGCCGGTGCCGCCGCCACGCGGGCGGTCGGCACCAGTTCGCCGAGATTCTGGAACGACCACCGGTTGAACGGGTTCTGGCGCCAGTTGGCGAGCAGCACCTCGTTGCGGCGAAAGCCATAGCGGGTCTCGAACGCGGTCTTGCCGGTCATGGCGTTTCCTTCTGGATCTTTTCTTTTTGAGGCTCAGGCGAGCGCGGCGGCGATGGCGTGCACGGCCTTCAGCGTCGCTATGGAATAGGCGAGATTGCTGAAATCGGGATAGGTCGAAAGCTTCACCACGACCATTCTTGTGTTCCAGTCGATATGGATCATCTGCCCGAACACGCCCCGGCACATCAGCGCGCGCGAGCGCGGATCCTCTATCCAGAACTGGTTGCGATAGCTGCCCTCCGGCAGGCTGGGGCTGAAATCAGGCCCATGCCTGCCGTTGCGCGTGGCCACGATCCAGTCGGCCGGCACGACACCACCACCATTGTCGAGGATCATATGGCCAAAGCGGCCGTAGTCGCGCAGCGTGGCGTTGAGGCCGCCATCGGCCACCGCATAGCCGGCGCTGTCGACGGTGAAGTAGGCGCTTTCATCCGCACCGAGCTTTTGCCAGAGTTCTTCCGAAACCAGCTGCGGCAGCCGTTTTCCGGTCACCCGTTCCATGATGAAGGCAAGCACGTCGGTCTCGATCGAGCGGTATTCGAACGCAGCACCATGCGGGCGGATCGTTTCCTTCAGGCCCAGGATCAGCTCGAACATGTGCGAGGGCCAGCGAAAGGCCGGATCGCTGTCCAGCGGCACCGGCTTCCAGCCGGTGGCGACATCGACCTGGCCAATGTCCGAATAGCGGTCGGTATATTCCTCGGAGAAGCGCACGCCGCTGGTCATGTCCAGCACATGCTGGACACTGGCGCCGGCCCAGCCTGTCGCGCCGAGTTCCGGCAGATAGTCGGTCACCGGCTTGGCCGGATCGATCAGGCCGCGCCCGACCAGTATGCCGAACACCGAACCCGTGACGGATTTTGCCATCGACTGCGACAGGTGCAGCGTGCGGTCACTCATGCCGTTGAAATAGCGCTCATAGGCGACCTTGCCGTCCTTCAGCACCAGGAAGCCGTCGGTATAGGTCTCGTCGAGCAGACCGGCGAGCGTTGTCGGCTTGCCCTCGCTGTCTTCGACCGTCAGCCCGTCGAGATCGGCCTCGGCGCGTTCGAAACGGTGGCGATGGCCATTGCCGCGCCAGACTTCGGCGGTCGGCAGAATTTCGCGAATGTGCTGGAACGCCCAGCGGTTCCACGGTGGCCGGTCCCAGTCGAGCTTCGGCGGCACCATGGCTGGCGGCGAGCCCTGCATGATCGGCGGCCGCGGATCGGAGTTGCGGTAGGAGTCCATGAAAGGCCATTCCCGGAAAAGAAAGGACCCGGCGGCGTGTGCCGCCAGGTCCGTAATGCAGCAGATTACTTCTGCAGTTCGGTCCAGATCTTGGTGTAGAGCTCCTGGGTTTCAGGCGCGCACATCTTCTGGAACTCGCCCTTCGGCTTGGCTTCGGCCGGAATGACGACTTCCGGGGCGTCCTTCATGTCGGCCGGCATGTATTTGTCCGAGCCGGTGATGGCGTTGGCATAGCGGTGGAAGGCCGAGAGGCCGGCCGCATTTTCCGGATCCATGATGAAGTTCTGGAACAGCTTGGCATTCTCGACGTTCTTGGCCTCCTTGAGGACAACGACGTTGTCGCTCCACAGGCCAAAGCCTTCCTTCGGATAGTTGTAGTGGATGGCCGGGTTGGCCAGCCGCTGGCGCAGCGCCGAGCCGTTCCAGTCGCTGGTCGCCTTGAAGTCGCCGGCGCCCATCTTCTCGATGGTGTTGTATTCCATCGCGATCCAGTTCGGCTTAGCCGCCACAAGCAGGTCGCGCACCTTCTTCAGCACCGCCTTATCGTCGGTGCACTGCTGGCCGCCAACATATTTGATCGCCGCGAAGATAACGTCGCCCATCTCCGGAACGACGTTGACTTTGCCTTTCAGCTCGTCGGGCGTGTTGAAGACGATGCCCCATGTATCGGCCGGGCCCTTATAGGCATCGGTGTTGACGACGACGCCGATCGTGCCCCAGGCCCACGGCACGGAATATTTGCGGCCCGGATCGAATTCAGGGTTGGCCCATTCCGGCGCGACGTTCTTGAAATTCTCCATCTTGCCCGGATCGGTTTCCAGTAAGAGGCCTTCCTTGATCCAGATCGGCACGTAGGTCTGCGACGGCACGGCGATGTCGAAACCGGTGCCGCCCTGGCGGACCTTGGCCAGCGCGGTGTCGTTGGAATCGTAGTCGGTGATGGTCACCTTGACGTTGTATTTGGCCTCGAACTTCTTGATCACGTCGGGGCTGGTGTAGTTGCCCCAATTGTAGATGTTGAGCACGCCATCGGCGCGCGCCAGGCTCGTCGATGCGAGCAGCGCCAACCCCACGGCGGTTGCTGTTGTCTTCCAGTTCATGTTTTTAACTCCCATTTTCGGTTCAGTCTCGTTTCCTGCTGACGAAGAAAAACAACGTGACGATCGCGACCGAAAGCAGCAGGAAGGCGGTCGATATCGCGTTGATCTCGGGTGTGATGCCGCGGCGGATCTGGCCGAGCATGTAGGTGGGCAGCGTGTCCTGACCGCCTGATTTGACGAACTCGGTGATGACGACATCGTCGAGCGAGATGACGAACGCCAGCATCAGCCCGGCAAGGATGCCGGGCCACAGAAGCGGCAGCGTGATGCGGCGAAAGGTTTTCCAGGGCGTCGCGTAGAGGTCGGCGGCGGCACGCTCCAGCGTCAGGTCCATATTCTCAAGCCGGGCCCGGATCGGCAGGTAGGCGAAGGGAATGCAGAACGCCGTATGCGCGGCGACCAGATAACCGATGCCGGAATAGCCGGTGAAGATCTTGACGCGCGAGAAGAAGATCAGCAGCGCCACGCCGGTGACGATCTCGGGCACCATCAGCGGCTGGTTGATCGCCGCATATTTGAAGGTGAGGCCGGGATAGGGTGCGGTGCGCGTGGTGGCGAGCGCCGCCATGGTGGCGAAGATGGTGGAAAGCACCGCCGCGATGGAACCAATCTGGAAGGAACGCAAGGTGGCATCGACGACCTGCGTGTTCTGCCATGCCGACTGGAACCATTTCAGCGAAAAACCGCCCCATTCGGAGGTCGAGCTCGCCGCGTTGAAGGCATAGATGACCAGCACGATGATGGGCAGATAGAGCACGATAAAGCAGGTCGCGGCGATCGCGGTGAAGCCTGGCTGGTGCTTGATTGAAAAGTTCCTAGCCATGACGAACCCCTGACTTGCCGGCATTGCGCACATAGGCAAGCAGCGCCACCATGACGATGATCATGACGGCGATCGACAGCGCCGAGCCGAGCGGCCAGTTGCGGCCCTGCCCGAACTGCAATTCGATCAGATTGGACAGCATCATGTTCTTGCCGCCGCCAAGCACGCTCGGCGTCACATAGGCGCCAAGTGCTGGAATGAAGACCAGAATGGAGCCGGCGATGACGCCCGGCTTGACCAGCGGGAAGATGATCCGCCGCAGCACCTGGAAACGTGTCGCGTAGAGATCATAGCCCGCCTCGACCAGCCGGAAATCGAGCTTCTCCATGCTGGCATAGATCGGCAGCACCATCAGCGGCAGGTAGACATAGGCCATGCCGATCAGGATCGCGGTGTCGGTGTAGAGGATCTGGATCGGCGCCGAGATGATGCCGAGCTTGAGCAGGATCGTGTTGATGATACCTTCGTTGCGGATGATCTGCAGCACCGCGAAGGTGCGGATCAGGAGGTTGGTCCAGAACGGAATGGTAATCAGGAACAGCCAGAGATCACGGGTCTTTTCACTGCGCGTGGCCATGAAATAGGCGGTCGGGAAGCCAAGCGCCAAAGTGGCGATGGTCGTCACCACCGAAAGCTTGATCGAGCGCAGGAAGATGGTGACGTGGGCGGCGGCAATCGAAAGGGTATCGTCGAAGATATCGCGTTCCAGAAACACCGCGATCCAGGCTTCCGGCGAGAACTGCCACTTCACGTCGCCATAGGAGCCTGGCGTCAGGAACGAGTAGACCAGCACGATCAGCAGGGGACCGGTCGCGGCGAGGAAAATGACCAGCAACGCTGGTGCTGACAGAAGCCAGCGGTCACGCACATCGCGCCGCTCCGCTGCCTTGGCGACTTCTTCCGCGGTCGCCATGATCAGTCCTTCAGCACTTGCGCGGCATCGTTGCCGATCAGGATACCGACCTTGTCGCCACGCTCGAAACCGCAGCCGGCGCTGCGTGTGTTCTGCTGGCGAACGGTGAAGTCCTCGCCACTGTCGAGCTGGACGTGGATATGCGTGTCGGTGCCGAAATAGACGACGTTCTCGACCGTGCCTGACAGGTCTCCCTTGCTGTTGGTCAGCTTGGCATGCTCGGGCCTCACCACCACGGTGGCGTTGCCCTTGGGCTGGAAGCCTTCGGCAACGGTCGCCTCGATGGTCGTGCCGGATTTGAGCGTCGCGCGCGCCTTGCCGTTGCCGATGCCTGATATGGCGGCGGTGAGGAAGTTGGTTTCGCCGATGAAGTCGGCGACGAAGCGCTCCGCCGGCTTGTCGTAGATATCCCAGGGCG
Source organism: Mesorhizobium sp. Root695 (assembly GCF_001428185.1). NCBI lineage: Bacteria > Pseudomonadati > Pseudomonadota > Alphaproteobacteria > Hyphomicrobiales > Phyllobacteriaceae > Mesorhizobium > Mesorhizobium sp. Root695. The sequence goes on from NZ_LMHO01000004.1 coordinate 120,304, forward strand.
AACCGACCTGCAGGATCTTGCCCGACGACATCACCGCGATGCGATCCGACATGGTCAGCGCCTCTTCCTGGTCGTGGGTGACGAAGATGAAGGTGATGCCGGTCTCATGCTGCAGCCGCTTCAACTCGATCTGCATTTCCTTGCGCAGCTTGTAGTCGAGCGCCGACAAGGGTTCGTCGAGCAGCAGCACCTTCGGCTGCGGCGCGAGCGCCCGGGCCAGCGCCACGCGCTGCTGCTGGCCGCCGGAGATCTGGCTGGTGCGACGACCCGCGAGTGCCTCCATCTTGACCAGCTTCAGCATCTCGGCGACGCGCGCCTTGATCTCGGCCTTCGGCTTGCCCAGCATTTCCAGGCCAAAGCCGATATTGTCGGCGACAGTCATGTGCGGGAACAGCGCATAGGACTGGAAAACGGTGTTCACCGGCCGCCTGAACGGCGGCAGCGGCGCAATATCCTGGCCATAAAGCAGGATTTCACCAGCGGTTGGAAAGTCGAAGCCCGCGATCAGCCTGAGCAACGTCGTCTTGCCGCAGCCGGATGGCCCCAGCAGCGTGAAAAACTCGTTCTCGCGGATGGACACCGAGACCGTGTCGAGGGCAGCGACTTGCCCCTCACCTGACCCGAAAATTTTGCTGACGTTTACTACTTCAATCGCATTCCGATCCGGTTTGTCCGGCACGATTACGCCTCACTGTTGACCCCGCTCTTGCTGGCGGAGCTCTTCCCCTGTTCGATGTGACCACATGGCCGGTAGGTTGGCAAGCCCGGCATTGAACCACAGTTCAGTCAGTTACTTTCGGCTAGCAAGCCGCATGCCATTGTCAGGCCTGGTAGGTGATCTTGCCGCCGCAGATCGTCGTCACCGGCCGCACCTTGTGCAGATCGGCCGGCGGCGTTTTCTCGATATCGGCCGACAATACGACCAGATCGGCCATGTAGCCGGTTTTCAGTGCGCCCTTGCGGTGCTCGGCGAATTCGGCATAGGCGCCCTCGACCGTATATGCGGCGAGCGCCTCATGCAGCGAGAAGCTCTGGTCCGGGTCGCTGTCTGCCCATGGTTTGCGCAACATTGCCGCCCGAATGCCGAGGATCGGATCGATCGGCGACACCGGCCAGTCCGATGCGAAGACGACATGCGCGCCAGCATCCTTCAGGGTTCGCCAGGCATAGCTCAGCGGCCAGCGCGCCGGCCCGATGCGGGACACCGTCGGCTCCAGCGGAAAATCCATGGCGCCGGGCGGATGCGGCGGTTGCATAGAGGCGATGACGCCGAGTTCGGCGAAACGCGGCACGTCCGAAATGGTGGTGACCTCGATGTGCTCGACCCGGTGACGGCTGTCGCGCTTGCCGTTCGCCTTCTGCGCCGCCTCATAACCGTCGAGCACCGCGCGCACCGCGCCATCGCCGATCGAGTGTACAGCGATCTGCAGCCCACGCTTATCGACCGCGACGGCCAGATCGATGAATTGTTGTGGCGTGAACAGAGGCTCGCCCACCCAATCGGGCCGGTCGGCGTAGGGCTCGACCATGACAGCCGTCCAGGAATCGAGAACGCCGTCATAAAACACCTTGACCATGCCCGACGACAGCCATTCGCTGTTGTAGCGTTCGGCCATGACGGAGGCCTTGTCGAGCATGTCGAGCGTCATGAAGTTCTTGTAGTGGAACGGGATCTGAACGCGGCAAGGCAAGCCTCCCTCGGCTTCGATCTCGGCCAGCAGCTCGAGCTGATACAGATTGCCGTCCATGTTCTGGATCGAGGTGATGCCGTGGCGGGCGCACCAGGCGAGCCCACGCCGCATGATGTCGCGATCGGCGTCCCGTTCCGCCGCCGTCGGCATCGGATCCGGCTCGCCGCCGGTCGACAGCCCCAGCCGCACCCGGCTTTCGCCGGCAAGGTCGAGCACCGGGCCGAAGGCCTCGCCTTCGCGCAATTCGCCCGCGGCCAGTCCATCATCACCCTTGACAATCTCATTGCCGGGACCAAGCGTGCGCCCCTGCAGGATGCCCGCCATTTCCAGCGCTTTGGTGTTGGCCCACATGGTGTGATGGTCGGGCGCGGCCATGCAGAACGGGCGATCGGGCAAAATGGCGTCGAGATGGTGGCGCGTCACCCGCTCGCTGCCGAGCACGGTGTAGTCGACGCCCTGCCCGACCAGCATCTTCGCATCGGGTCGCGTCGGCGCATAATCGCGGATCGCCTTTTGCAGCACCTCGAACCCGTGAATACCTGTCAGCTGAAGGTGGGCAAGTTCAGCCCCGCCTGAAAACAGGTGCATGTGGGCTTCGATGAAGCCCGGCACGACCGAACCGCCCTTGGCGTCGATAACCTTGGTGGCCAATCCCTTGAGCTCTTCGATTGCAGCGCGGCTGCCGATGGCGATGATGGCGCCGTCCTTGACGGCAACGGCCTCGGCGGCGGGATTGTCATCGTCCATGGTCCGCACACGACCGTTGATGACGATCAGATCCGCATTGTGACCCGCACCCGTGACAGACATCGCGACTCCGCGCTTTTGACGACTGACTGACACCGACAACCCTCTTGTCCAACGACCTGCCGCTCCACCGGAGCGGCGCCATGGGAAAGATGCCAGTGCGCTGTCTTCGAAATTCCCCTTGTCATCCCGGAAGGCAGCGTCGATAAAGAATGCGACTGATTATTCGCGTTTGTCAACGTGCGGAATATGGAATGTATTGTGGACAGCACCCTGCGCCTGTGTTGAGACCGGGCGGGGAACGAGGACATCAAGCAGTGAAGCGCAGTCTCGACCGCAAAACCAGGATAGCGCTCGAGCCGCGCAAGCAGCCGCGGCAGCAACGGTCGAGCAAGGTCGTCGACAGGATTCTCGACGCGGCGCTGATCTTGACGCGGGAGCAAGGAACCAGGACGCCGACGACGCTGGCCATTGCGCAGCGCGCGGGCTTGTCGGTCGGTTCGGTCTACCAGTACTTTCCCAATAAGGAAGCCATCCTTCTGGACCTCGCCCGGCGTTGGCTGTCCTCCTTTCCCGAGGTGATCGCGAAGCGCATCAAGGTCGCCCCGCCCACCAACCGCGAAGAGTTTCGGCAGGAGGTGCGCAAGCTCTTCATCGACACTTCCAGGCTCTACCTCGAAAACGCCAGCCTGATGCCGGTGATCGAGGCTATTTCAGGCAACGCCGACCTCAGGCCGATCCAGAACGAATATGACGACCAGATCGTCGCCCTCTACGCCGCATGGCTGCAGCATGCGAACCCGGCTCTCGAAGACACGATCGCCAGCCGGCTCGGCGTGGTGATGATGGAGGTCGGCCATGTCTGCCGGCTTGTAGGGCTGAAAAAAGATCGCAGGACATTCGACCTCATCGAGGACGATGTGGAAACCATGTGGCTCGCTCTGGTGAGCCCCTACCTCAATCTTGACTGATTTCGCACTTCGAGAGGAATTTTATGAAGACTGTCTATTCGCCGCTCCATGCTGGTCATGCCGGCCAGATGGAACTGGTCACGAGCGCCATCGTGCCGGGCTTCGAAAAGCCTTCACGGGCCGAATTCATCAAGGCGCGGGTTGAAAGCGAGAAGTTAGGGCCGATCGTCCTGCCGCTCGAGCATGATCTCGCCGCCGCCAAGCGCATCCACAAATCAGACTACATCGACTTCCTGCCGACGGTCTGGCCGCAATGGGTGGAAGCCGGCTTCATGGGCACGGCGATGCCCTTCACCTGGCCGACGCGCGGCCTGCGCGGCGACGTGCCGCCAAAGCGCATCGACGCCTTGCTCGGCTACTATTCCTTCGATGCCGGCGCCACCTTCGTCGAAGGCACATGGGCCGCGATCAAATCGTCCTATGACGTGGCGCTGACCGCCGCCAGCATGGTCAAGGGCGGCGAGACATCCGCCTTCGCGCTCTGCCGCCCGCCCGGCCACCATGCCGGTGCCGGATTCATGGGCGGTTACTGCTACATCAACAACGCCGCCGTTGCCGCGCAATGGTTCCGCGACCAGGGCGCCAAACGCATCTCGATCCTCGATGTCGACTACCACCACGGCAACGGCACGCAGGAGATCTTCTATGACCGAGCCGACGTGCAGGTGCTCAACCTGCATGGCGACCCGATGGTCGAGTACCCGTTCTTCCTCGGCCATGTCGACGAACGCGGCGCCGGTGCAGGCGAAGGCTTCAACATCAATTATCCCATGCCCTTCGGCACCGACTGGAACGCCTGGAGCGCCTCGCTGGAGGATGCCTGCGTCAGGCTCGCCGCTTACGCACCGGATGTCGTCATCGTCTCGCTCGGTGTCGACACGTTCGAGAAGGACCCGATCAGCCAGTTCAAGCTGAAAACATCTGACTATCCCAAGATCGGCCGCCGCATCGCCAGGCTCGGCCTGCCGACGCTGTTCGTGATGGAGGGCGGCTATGCCGTCGAGGAGATCGGCGTCAACGCCGTCGGCGTGCTGACCGGATTCGAGGATCGGTAGATGCCTATCGCCCAAAAGTGTATGGCGGTTTTGGGACAACGACAGGCATAAGCAAAGGCATAAGCAAAGACGGTCAGGACCGGGCGGCAGCGCCGCCTGGTCCTCGCGATCAGGTCGCGGCGCTAACGCTGGGCGTGACGGTTGGCTCGGCCGGTTTGCGCGAGCGGCCGAGATAGTAGACCGCTGCTGCCGCGATGACGCCGGCCGCAAGGATGCCCACCGCCAGAACCGGCCGATACCAGAACCAGGCAATCGCGATCGTCGTCGTGCCGACCACGATCGCCAGGAAGAAGGCGATGATGCCGGTTCCCATCCGCGCCATGCTGCCGAGGAACGGGATGACGTCGAGGATCACGCCGATCGGGCTGAGGAACAGGGCAAAGCCGATGGTCAGCAACAGCAGGCCGGCGGCGCGCAACAGCCAGGTGACCAGCGTGTTTGCGCTGACCGCCCCGGCGAACATCTTGTCGGCCGGCACCGCGCCCGTATCGACCATCAGCAACGCATCGCCCGCCTCGGTCTGGTAAGGTTCGAACCGGCTGCCGGCCTGGCGCGCGACGATGCTGACCACGCCGAGCGGCGCCAACTCGTAGCCGATGCGGTAGTCGCCTAGCGCCGGCGTTGTGGTGTCGGCGCCGAGATAGATCTTGCCGTCGACGATGCTGAGCGGCTTGGTGCCGGTATAGGCGGCCTTGATCGCGGCCGACTTGTCGGGCGACAGCGCATACGCCTTGTCGCCCTCGATGCGGTCAAGCACCGGCTGGTCGAGATCAAAGGCGACGAGCTTGCCTTGCGGAATCTGGAAGGTCCGGCTGTGGATTGCCATCGGCGGATTCTGGTGGCCGTCCGGCTTCTTGAAATCCGACGAGTCAATCTGGCTGTCGTCCCAGACCTTCGAATAGCTGTAGGTGGTCACCGTCTCCTCGCCGCCGCCAAGCTTCTTGGTGGTCTCGGATTTGGATTCTTCCTTCCACTGGTACATCTCTACGCCACGCGACAGCCGCAGCCCTTGCGCCGCGATGCCGAAATCCGGATCGGCGAGACCGCTGTCTGCCGTCACCGGGCCGCTGATATGCATCAGCTTACCGTCATTAGCGGCATCGACTCTGTCGGCGCTGGCCGAAACGACGGCGCCGGCCCCTTCGGCCAGCGAGCGCGCCGTCTGCACTGTGCGGCCCTCGTTCCAGAACAGCCCGATCACCATCAGCACGACCAAAAGCAAGCCGAAGATGACCCCGCCGACCGCACGCTTGATGCGCCCAAACCACGAGACGGATGTAATTTCCCGAAATGAATCGCTCATTGTTTCCCCCGAAACCAAATTGCCGCCACGCTGCGTCCCGCGGCGAGATGACTGCGACGGCCTGCCGCCCGCAGGCATGGCTGCAAGAGGCGCCCGCCTCTTCAACGCTCCCGAACCTACCGGAATCGACTAGCCACCGATACGGCCGGCTTGCAATCATTGACGACTTTTCGCGTCGCGGTCTTCTGTCCAAAGTGCGAAAATCCGCATCTGAGTCGCACCTGAGTCCACCAGATTCGATTTTGTCAAATCGCGTTTGATGTCGGATTCAACTGCGGGTAGATTAGACCCGAATCAGCCGGTCCTTGGGGGGCGCGGCGACCACCCAAAGTCTCTTGTTCCGGAGTTTTTCCGGCACCAGACGCGGACGGCTTCGCGTTCCCTGAATGGATTCGGATCTGGTTGGCGCAGCCCTGCGCCACGCGTGTGTCTTCGTCAAAGTAATGCGTATTCGGGTTCGGCGGCTGGCTTCCAGCATCCGGACAGCAGAAACGATTCCGGCCAAAAGCAACAAGAATGAGCAGTCCCGCCGCGCTACTTCAATCCGACACATTGGGCTCGCGCCTGACGTCGCGCGGCGATCTGACCAGCTTTTTCATGCAACTGACCGCCGAGATCGGCGCCGACAGCTACATGCTGGTCGCCATCGTCCACGACCAGGACCGCAACGATGCGCGCATCGTCTCGTCCAACTGGATTTTCGACGCCATTGAGCTGATCGGCAAGCGGCTGATCGCCGGGCTTGTGCAAGGCGCGCTCACCGTCGCGCCCGGCATCCGTCCGCAGCCGCTGGTGGCATCTCAGGCACCCGAAGCAGACGGATTGATCACCGGCGAAGAGGCGCGCCTTCTCGACGTGCTCGGCCATGCCGAGATCTATTCGCTGCGCCTCAATGTCGGCCGCCAGCGCCTGTTCGCCCTGTTCTCGGCAGCGAGTGCCGGCGGCATCGACCAGCCAGCGCTGATGCGGGCGCAATTGAAATGCTGCTACGCGCTTTCGCATATCCCGCAGCTGATCGCCGCCGCCGCAATGCAGGATCCGCTGTCGGATCGCGAGCGCGAATGCCTGTTCTGGGTCTCCGAAGGCAAGACCACCGACGAGGTCGCCGTCATCCTTGGCGTCTCCTCCAACACCGTCAACAGCTACATCACCCACGCCATCCAGAAATTCGCGGCCAGCAACCGCGCGATGGCCATCGCCACGGCGATCAGGAGCGGCATCATTTGAAACACGCCGATATCAAGGAGGCTGCCGAAGCCCTTTTCAACGAGCAGCGCAATCCGTTCGGCGCCTTTTCGCTCGGCTCCGAAACGCACCACGCCGTCACCATTCCCGATGCCGTGCGCCGCTGTCGCTGGATCGCCGTCGACATGAACGCCTCGGCCTTCGGCCTGTTCTTTGTCAGCCCTTCGGCCGAACGGGCACGGCTCGTTCCTTGTTTCGATTCCGACTATCCCGGGATTGCCGTGGCGACAAAGTTCATCTCGGGAGCCAATGGTGAGGAGATCGTGCGCCACACCCGCATCTCGACCGAACCGCGCTGGTGGACGGATGACGGTGTCGCCGTCATGGCCGAGATGTTCGGCAATCTCGCCTGGACCGAGCAGATGGCGGCGCTGGCGCCCGGCACCAGCGGCATCGCCCTCCCCGTCCACGCCGATCGCGGCCAATGCGGCCTCGTCGTGTTCCTGGGCTCGGAGATCGCCCTGCCGCAGGAGACGCTCTACGAGATCCACGCCCGCTGCTTTTCGCTGTTCGCCGCCGTCGCCCGCATCCGTCCGGGCGATGCCGGCCGCATGCGCGCCATCTCCAAGCGCGAACTCGAATGCCTGAAGTTGACCGCCAACGGCAACACCAGCGAAGAGATAGCGCGGCTCCTGAAGCTGTCGGTGCACACCGCCAACCAGTATCTGACCCAATCGACCCAGAAGCTCAACGCCGTCAACCGCAACCAGGCCGTGGCCAAGGCGCTACGGCTGGGCCTGATCGAATAGGATAATTCGAGGATCGGCTGAGGGCGGCTCGCAATCGTTGTCAGCGATAAGCCAGCGGTTCGACCTTGCGGATACGCGCCTCTTCGATCACAGCCTCGAGCAGCGCCGTGTTGTGCTCGGGGTCTTCGCCCGGCTTCTCGAACGACACGTAGTTGACCACCACCGAGGCACCGAGCTCGCTCAGCGTCAGCTGGAAATAGACGGTGACGCCGGGCGGCCGCAGCTCCAGGTCAAGCACGATGCGCGGGGTGCCGCTCCAGTCGACATGCGCCTCGCCACCATGGCCAAGCCGCAGCGTGCCAGGCATGAAGAACAGCTCCACCGCTGAATCGACCAGATCCGACAGGCACGCGAAATGCTCCAGCCGGATAAAGGCGATGTAGTCGGCGACATCGATCAGCCTCAGTTCCCCCACCACCTGCTCGATGGCGCTGGCGACGATGATCTCGCGGGATTTTGCGTGCGGTTGGCGGTTCATGAAATCTGTCTCCGCTCAGCCTTTTTCGAGTAGACGATCCGCACCAGTTCGGCGACGGCCTGGTAGAATTGTGACGGGATCACATTATCGACCGAAACTTGCTTGTACATGGAGCGGGCGAGCGCCACGTCCTCGAAGATCGGGATGTTGTGTTCCCGGGCGATCTCGCGGATTTTCAGCGCCACCAGATCCTGCCCCTTGGCCAGCACCATCGGTGCCGAGTCCTCGTCGCGTACGTATTTCAGCGCGATCGAGAAGTGCGTCGGGTTGGCGATGATCAGCGTCGCGCGCGGCACCGCCGTCATCATCCGCTTGCGCGCCCGGTCACGCGCCAGCGAGCGCAGCCGCGATTTGACGATCGGGTCGCCCTCGGACTGTTTGAACTCGTCCTTGACCTCCTGCTTGCTCATGCGCAGGTCCTGCTTCCAGTGGAAGCGCGACCAGACGATGTCGATTGCCGCGATCAGCCCCATGACGAAGACGATCGCCACCAGGATGTCGACGGCGATGCCGCGGATGACGAGACCAAAGGCGACCGGATTGGTGATCATCCCGGCGAGCAGCTTGCGGTGATCTTCCGACAGCGTGAAGATCAGCACGAGGATGGCAAAGCCGACCTTGCCGATCGACTTCGCGAACTCGACGAAGCCCTGGATGCCGAACAGCCTGTTCCAGCCCTTGACGATCGAGATGCGCGAAAATTGCGGCCGGACCCGCTCGCCGACGAATTGCGGCATGTTCTGGAACACCGAGGCGCCGACACCTGCTACGGTCAGCAGCACGAACAGGCTCAAGACGGCGCGGCCAACCTCGAGGAGGACGATCTTGTAGAGCCCGATGACATCGGTCTCGGTGTCCATCGGCCAGGCTTCCGGCTTCTCCAGGAACATCGACAGGAACATGCCGAGATCGATGACGGCGTCCTTGGCGTAGAAGACGGTGAACACCAGTATGGCGACGAAGGACGCAAGAAGCGCCGTTTCCCGCGAATGGGGCAGCTTGCCCTGTTCGATTGTGTCGCGGATCTTCTTTTCCGTTGCCTCTTCGGTTTTCGAATCCTTGTCGACCGCATCAGCCATGGCCCGGTCTTAGGCGGCGTTCTGGGTCGAGGGGAGCTCGAACGCGCCTTCGCGTGACAACCGGATCGTCGTCGTCACGATCGTCTTGCGCGCCGCCGTGATGTCGGCGAGGGGAATCCCTTCCGATCCCTGTCCGAGTTCGGCTTCGATCATGCGCCGCGACCGCGCGCCGATCGCCGACAGCACTGATTCCGCAAGTCCCGCCTGCGTGCCGCGCAGGGCCAGCGTGACCAGTTCGGTCGACAGCCCGTCGAACAGCAGCACCCGCGCCTTCTGGGTGAGCAGCGGCAAGTCGTCGAAGGCAAACAGGCGAGCCCGGACGCCATCGAGATCGGGCGTGCCGGCGGCTTCCAGGTCCTGCATGAACTCCTCGAGCAGCGGCTTGTCCAGTTCGTTGAGGACGCTGGCGACGCGCGCCTGCCCGGCCGAGGTGTCCTTCGTCGAGGTTTCCGTCAGCACGTTGGTGCGCAGCCGGTTCTCGACGATCTTGCTGGCGGCTTCCGGAACATTGGCCATCGTCACCATGCGCTTGATGATTTCGCCACGCATCGGCTTGGTCAACGTCAGCAGCACGCTCGCCGCCACTTGCGGCGCCAGCTTGGACAGCACCATGGCCGCGGTCTGTGGATGCTCGCCGGCCAGGAAGGCACCAAGCCGCGCCGGCTCGAGCTTTTCGAGCTCGGGCCAGATCGGCGGCGGGCCTTCCGGTGCGACCTCGAATCTCTTGTCGCCCATGATTGCGCTCATCTCTTCGGGCGACAGCGACTCGTTGAGGATGGTGTCCATCCTGTCGGCGGAATCGAGCAATCCCGCCCCTTCGGTGAACTCGGCCTCGAACTCGGCGACAATGCGCTCGAGATCGTTTTGCGGAATCGTCCGCAGCAGACGGGCGCCCTCGATCAGCGCCTTCAGTTCTTCCTGCTTGAAGAATTTCAGCAGGCGGCTGGCCGACGGCTTGCCCATCGCTACCAATATGGCGGCCGCCTTCTGCGCGCGGGTCAAGGTCACCGGCGTCGTCATGCCACTCGCCTCCGCTGCCACCGGCAAGCTCCGCAACCCATGTCCTAGGCGCCCTTCGTGCCGGCGATGATTTCGGTCAGCCTGATGCCGAAGCGCGACGGATCGCTTTCCAGCACGGTGATCTCGCCGCGCGCGATCTTGCGGCCGTTGACCACGACGTCGACAGGTTCGCCGATACGGCGATTGAGCGCCACCGTCGACCCCTTCTGCAGCGCCATCAGGTCGGAGACCGGCATCTCGGTGCTGCCGAGGATGATCTGGACATCGACGGGGATGTTCATGATGACGCTCGAATTGGCGCCGGAAGCGGCCCTGAACGCCGCATCGGGGCGCTGCTCCTCGTCATGCAGCACACCGCGCAACTCTTCAATGGCACGGTCGAGCTGCTCGTCCGGCTGGTCGAGATCGGCTTCCACCTTGGTCTTGGCCATGCGTCGTCTCCAAATGTCAGGCGCTGCCGGCGGAAGCCGGCATCAGCGCTTCGATAAAGTCCTGCCCGGCATCGTAGGGATGCCTGATTCGAACGGTGTAATTCTGTCCCAGTTTGCCGAACTCGCACACGAACAGCGTCTTGCCGCGCGCGCTGAGACGCGCCTGCGACTGCGCCGTTTCCTCGAATTCAATGACCTGGCCAATTTCGAAACCGGCAAGGTCGCCGAGTGTCAGCCGGGCCAGCGGCATCGTGGCCTCGAGTGCTACGGTGGAGCGCATCACCTCTTCCGAAAAGCGCGCGCGCCAGCTGGCCCCCTGATCGTTCTCGCCGGCGACGGCGGCACTGTCCCGGCTGGCCAGCACGATACGCTGCGGCATCGTCACGGTGACGGTGCCGCTGTCGGCCGGCGTCGAGATGCCAAGGACGATACGGATCGCCGCGCCGTCGCGCAGCACGTGCCGCTTCGCCTCGGTGCCCGACGTTGCCCGCGGCACGGGCAGGCGCAGGTCGAGCGAGCGTCGTCCCGATCCGTTCAGGGCCTGCGCGACCTGCTGGAACACCATGGTCGAGACATCGACCTCGATCTGCGACAGATCGCGCTCTATGGGCGACGCCGACATCTCCGGATCGCCGCCGAACAGCGTGCAGACCATGATCGCGATCGCCGGCGCATCAATCACCAGGGTCATGGCATCCGAGGACGTGGATGATGCGACGATTGTCATGGCAAAAGTCTCGCCGGCACGCGAGCGCGCCTCCGAGACGCGGCTGACCTCGACGGCCCTGAGATCGATGGTGACCGGGACACCAAGCTCACTGGTCAAGCTCTTCTGCAGCAACGGCGCGGCGCGTTCGGCCATGGCCCGGCCGGTGCCGATGACCTGGGCGGCTTCGCCGCTGTCGCCGACCAGACGCTCGATGATCAGCGAGCGCGCTTCCGCTGGGCTGCCCGGACTGGTCATGACAGTGCTGGGACCGATCTGTCGCGCATCGTTCAGGCGGCCTTCTTTTCGACGGCACCGGTGTTCATCGTGCTCTGCTCTACGGCGTCGATTGTCGGCCGTTCATAGGACGAGATGGTCTTGCGGCCGAACTCGATCGCCACCTGCGGCAGCGCGCCGTTCATGTAGGCCAGCAGCGTCTGCTTGACGATGATGTAGAGGCGGTTGTTCTTCTCGCGAACCGTCTTGATCTTGGTGGCGACCGGCCCGACCACCGCATAGGACAGGAAGATGCCGAGGAACGTTCCGACAAGTGCGGCGCCGATCAGACCGCCGAGGATTTCCGGCGACTGGTCGAGCGCACCCATCGCCTTGACCACGCCGAGGACGGCGGCGACGATGCCGAGCGCCGGCAAGCCGTCCCCGACCGCCACCATTGCATGATAGGCCTTCATCTTGTCGGACCTGATGGTCTGGATTTCCTCGTCCATCAGCGCCTCGATCTCGTGCGAGCGGGCATTGCCGATGATGATGATGCGACAGTAATCGCAGATGAAGGCCATCAGGTCGTGATTCTTGAGTACGGTCGGAAAGGCCTGGAAGATCGCCGATTCTTCGGGATTGTCGATATGCGCCTCGACTTCGCTGCGCGACTTCGAGCGCAGCTCGCGCATCAGTGAGTGCAGCACGCCCAGCGTTTCCAAGTAGTTCTGTTCCTTCGGCACCGCCTGTTTGAACGCCTCGAGGATGGCCTTGCCGGTATCCTTGACCGTCTTCATCGGATTGGCCACCAGAAACGTGCCGAACGCGGCACCGCAGATAACCACGGCTTCCCACGGCTGGACCAGCACGTGAAGATGGCCGCCCATGGCCATGAAGCCGCCAAGGACGCAGCCGAGCGTAACCACCAGTCCAATCAGAATGCCCACGAAAGGTCCTTCCGCATTTCACATCAGGCGTAAGGGATAGCTCCCGTGCCTTGTGTGAGGCTTGAATCGAAGCCACCGGATCCGATTCAGTTTCGCGCAAGGAAGTAGGGCTATTGTGCCGACATTAGCTTCGGCCGGAGGCACGTCTTTGCTAAATACCTTTACCAGCTACCAGCTGATCACCAAGGATATCACCAAGTCGATCGACAGGATCGAGCAGCAGCCGGTGGTTGATCGCGATACCAAATATTATCTCGCCAACATCACCAAGGTGAAATCGATCGACGATTTCGTCAAAAATGACCGCTTGTTCAAATACGCCATGAAGGCCTATGGGCTCGAGGACATGGACTACGCCAAGGCCTTCATGGTCAAGGCACTCAAGGAAGGCGTCTCCGATCCCAACAGCTTCGCCAACAAGCTGACCGACAAGCGTTACGCCGAATTCGTCAGGGCCTTCAATTTCGCCGCCAACGGCGCCGATGCGACCATCTACAACAAGACGCAGCAGCTGGTGACCAAGAACTATGCCTCGCAGGCTGAAATCGCCGGCCTCGATCCGGATTCGGACTATGTGAAAGGCGAGACGACATACTATCTCGCCAACATCACCAAGGTGAAGTCGATCGACGATCTGATGTCGAACAATCGGCTCTACACCTACGCGCTGGCTTCATTCGGCCTCGATTCGACCACGGAAGACAAGGATCTCATCAAGAGCGTTCTGCAGGGTGGCGTCCGCAACCCCGACAGCGTCGCTAACAAGATGACGGACAAGACCTACGCAGCACTTGCCTCCGCCTTCAATTTCGAAGCTTATGGTGCGAACACCACCACCATCAATCCGGCGCAGCAGCCGACCGTCGACAAATACATGCGCCAGACCCTCGAAGAGGATGCCGGCCAGAGCAACCAGGGCGTGCGGCTGGCGCTTTATTTCGACCGCAAGGCCCCGACCATCACCAACTGGTACGACGTGCTGGCCGACACCGCGCTTGCCAGCGTCGTGCGCACCGTGCTCGGCCTGCCCGATTCTTTCGCCACCGCCGATGTCGACAAGCAGGCGCAGCTGTTCGAGCAGAAACTCGACATCTCGGATTTCTCCGACCCCGAGAAACTCGGCAAGTTCCTGACTCGCTTCACCAGCATGTACGAAATCAACAACCCCACTTCATCGGCCGTCACCTCGGTTAGCGTGCTGTTTTCCCAGCCGATCACGGTCGGCATCTCCACCGACCTGATGATGGCCATGCAGAAACTAAGGTTCTGAGACTATTATGCGGGACAGTCTGTACGTCGCCCTATCCTCGCAGATCGCGCTCGAGCGTCGCCTCGACACGATCGCCGACAACGTCGCCAACGCCTCGACGATCGGTTTTCGCGCCACCGGCGTGAAGTTCGAGGACGTCGTGTCCGGCACCGGGCCGAAATCGGTGTCCTTCGCCTCCTCTGGCAAGACCTATCTTTCCGGCGCTCACGGTGCTTTGAGCGAGACCGGCAATCCCTTCGATTTCGCCATTCAGGGCGATGCCTGGTTCGCCATAGAGACGCCTGTCGGCGCCGTCATGACCCGCGACGGGCGCTTTTCGATGAACGAGAACGGCGAACTGATGTCGATCGAGGGCCACCCGGTACTCGATGCCGGCGGCTCGCCGATCCAGCTTGACCCGCGCAGCGGTCCGCCCAAGGCCGGGGCCGACGGTTCGCTGCGCCAGAACGATCAGCTTGTCGGCTCGATCGGCCTCTACAATTTCGACCCGGGCGAGAACTTCGTCCGCTACGGAAATTCCGGCATCGTTCCGGCGCGCACGCCGGAGCCTGTCACCGATCGCTCCGATATCGGCGTCGCCCAGGGTTTTCTCGAAGAATCCAACGTCAATCCGGTGCTGGAGATCACCCGGCTGATTATGGTTCAGCGTGCCTTCGAGAACACCGCCGCCCTGATGCGGCAGACTGACTCCTCCACCGACGAGGCGATCAAGACGCTCGGCTCGAAATAACCCATGTCGCTCGACCAGCTATCCCTGCGCGCACCCGAAAGACAGCTCCAGCCGGCGCCGGAAGACCGGCTTGCCGCGTTGGAACGGGTCTGGCGGCGTTTCGCCGACACCGAGGCGCTGCTCAAGCGCGGCGGCCGCGTCACCGAAGTCACGCCCACGCACTACAAGGTGCACGGCCTTTCCAATTTCGCCAGACTGGGCGACATCGTCGAGCAGCGCGGCCATGCCGGCGCGCGCCGCGGCGAGATCGTCAAGATCAGCCGTGACGAGGTCGTCGTGGCACCCTTCGAACGCAGCGCCGATGCCGGCATCGGCGATGCCGTATTCCGCCGCGGTCCGCTCGCGGTGGCGCCGCATGCCTCGTGGCGTGGTCGCACCATCGACGCGCTCACCAGGGCAATCGATGGCGGCCCGCCTTTGGTCAGGGGCGACGACGCATCGAGCGGCGCCCAGACGACGCCCGGCGCCATGGCGCGGCAGCGCGTCGGCACCGCCTTCATGACCGGCGTCAAGGTCATCGACATCTTCACGCCGCTCTGCTTCGGCCAGCGCCTCGGCATCTTCGCCGGCTCCGGCGTCGGCAAGTCGACGCTGCTTGCCATGCTTGCCGGCGCCGACGCTTTCGACACCGTCGTCGTGGCGCTCATCGGCGAACGCGGCCGCGAAGTCCGCGAATTCCTCGAGGACACGATCGGCGACAGTATGGCCAAGACCGTCGCCGTCGTCGCCACCAGCGACGAAAGCGCCATGATGCGCCGGCGGGCGCCGGACACCGCCATGCGCGTCGCCGAGCATTTTCGCGACCAGGGGCACCGTGTGCTCCTGGTGCTGGACTCGATCACCCGCTTCGCTCACGCCTTGCGCGAGGTGGCGACGGGGACCGGCGAGCCGCCGGTCGCCCGCGGCTATCCGGCCTCGGTGTTCACCGAACTGCCCAAGCTGCTCGAGCGCGCCGGGCCAGGCGCGGAAGGCAAGGGGTCGATCACCGCCATTATCTCCGTGCTGGTCGACGGCGACGACCACAACGATCCGGTCGCCGATTCCGTGCGCGGCATCCTCGACGGCCATGTCGTGCTCGACCGCACGATCGCCGAACAGGGCCGCTATCCGCCGGTCAATCCGCTGTCGTCCATATCGCGCCTGGCCGGCAAGGCCTGGAGCGTCGAACAGCGCGCGTTGGTGACAAGGCTGAAGTCGATGATCTCGCGCTTCGAGGACACGCGCGATATCCGCCTGCTGGGCGCCTATCAGGGCGGCGTCGATGCCGAACTCGATATTGCCGTGCGCCAGGTGCCGCTGATCTACGAGGCACTGACGCAAGCGCCGAAGGACCGTCCGTCGGCCGACCCGTTCTCCGATCTCGCCCGCCACCTCAAGAGCAAGCTGAACGCCGATGCCGGAGACTGAACGCGAATATACCGAGCGCATCCTGCGCGACATGATCGCCGAGGCCAACGCCGCCGAGGAAGCCCGGGCTGACGAAGCCCGATCTGCCAAGGCAAAGGCTGCCCGTGCCATAGCTGCCAAAGCCGAAGCCGTTCTGGCCAGAGCCGTAAAGCCAACCCTGCCACGGGCTGCCAAAGCCGATCCTGTTCGGGCAAGGGCCGCCGAGCCCGCTCTGCACCGGGCTCCCCAGGCGGAGGCTGCCGAGATGACGCAGGCCAGCCGCGACTCGCTGATCGACGGACTGTTCCCGCTCAGAGAATGGCCGCTGCCACCAAAGGCGCAGTTTCCCCGGCTGAACAAGAAGTCCGATCGGCGCAGCGATTTCGTCATTGCCGCGCTCGGCATCACGCTCGGGCTGATCTGCGCTCTGTTTCCCTGGTACATCTTCTTCAACCAGGACCAGTTTGGCGTCCAGGCGATGAAGTTCGGCGGCACCGGCACCAATTCGGGACGGGCGGGCGGCGGCGTGGTCGCCCAACGCAGCGCGCCGCTGACGGCAAAGGACGTCCCCGCCGCCAATCTCGATCTGCTTGCCACGGGAACCGTGCAGGATGACGCCAATCCGGCACCTGCACCTGACGAGCAACCCTTTCCGGCCGACGCGGCGAAATTCCGCATGGTTCATGTTGCCAACGGCCGTGCCATGATCGAGGACGACGCTGGCCTCTGGATCGTCCAGCGTGGCTCGATACTGCCTGACTCCAGCCAGGTATCCTCTATCGAGCTGCGCAACGGTAAATGGGTCATGGTCACCAGTGCCGACCAGGTGATCGAACTCTCCAAATAAACGCCCCGTCTCAGGCGTGCGGCCATCCGCAAGGTCCGCGCAAGACTGGCGGCCTAGTCTTCGGGAACCCGCTCGGAGATTCCCATGGAGCCCGTTTCCCTTTTCGACCTCGCCGCCAAGCAAGCCCAGTGGCTGGCCGTGCGCCAGTCCGCCGTCGCCGGCAACATCGCCAACGCCAACACGCCGGGCTACAAGGCAAACGATGTCGAGCCGTTCGAAAAGGTCCTCGATCGCACAGCCGTATCGCTGCAGGCCACGCAGGCTGGCCATCTCGGCAACGCCGCGACCAATGCCGGCTTCACCATCAAGCCGCAGGAAGATGACGGCGTTGTCATGCCGTCCAAGAACTCGGTCGTGCTGGAAGACCAGTTGCTGAAGGCCGGCGAAGTACGCCGCTCCTTCGAGCTCAACACGGCGATCGTCAAGGCGTTCCATTCGATGATGATGATGGCGGTGAAGAGCTGACCATGGACGCGCTGACCGCAGCCCTCAAAGTCGCAGCATCCGGCCTCGGCGCCCAGTCGGAGCGCCTGCGTGTGGTTTCCGAAAACCTGGCCAACGCCCAGTCGACCGGCACCACGCCCGGCTCCGATCCGTATCGCCGCAAGACCATCAGCTTCGTCTCCGAGCTCGACCGGACCTCCGGCAGCTCGACGGTTGCAGTGAATTCTATCGATCGTGATCCCAGCGACTTTCCGGTCGAGTTCCAGCCCGGCAACGAAGCCGCCGACGAGAAGGGCTACGTCAAGATGCCCAACGTGAACGTGCTGATCGAAATGGCCGACATGACCGAGGCCAACCGCTCCTACGAGGCCAACCTTCAGGTCGTCAAGCAGGCGCGCGACCTGATTTCCATGACCATCGACCTGATGAGGAACCAGTAATGATCAGCGGTATCGGAGCCCTTCAGTTCAAGTCGTCGATCGGCGGCGACGACGCGGTGACAAGCCTGCTCCAGGGCGGCGCGACACCTTCGGCCGGCGGCAACATCGGCACCTCCTTCGCCGAGGCGCTAAGCCAGGCAGCCTCCAAGACCATCAACACACTGCAGAATGCCGAGCAGGTGTCGGTGCAAGCCCTCAAGGGCGACGTCGACACCCGTCAGGTGGTCGACGCCGTGATGAGCGCGCAGCAGGCGCTTCAGACCGCCGTCGCCATTCGCGACAAGGTGGTTTCCGCCTATCTCGAAGTCAGTCGAATGGGCATCTGAGGAATTCCGCCATGAAAGCACTCGCCATCGCCGCCACCGGCATGAATGCCCAGCAGACAAATCTGGAAGTCATCGCCAACAACATCGCCAACATCAACACCACCGGCTACAAGCGCGCTCGTGCTGAATTCTCCGACCTGCTCTATCAGGTCGACCGCACGCAGGGTGTGCCCAACCGCTCCAACGCCTCGCTGGTGCCGGAGGGCGTCTCGATCGGCCTCGGCGTCAAGACGACGGCCGTGCGCAACGTGCACACACAGGGTGAACTGACCAGCACCGGCAACAGTTTCGACCTGGCGCTCACCGGCAGAGGCTGGTTCCAGATCGAGGGTGCCGACGGCGGCACGCTCTACAGCCGCGCCGGCGCGCTCAACACCAACGCCACCGGCCAGTTGGTGACAGTCGACGGAGCCGCCGTCATTCCGGCAATCAACGTCCCCGTCGATGCCGTCGAGGTCATCGTCAACAAGACGGGGCAGGTCTTTGCCCGCATCGATGGCCAGACCGACCTGCAGAACCTCGGCCAGCTTCAGATCGCCAATTTCGCCAACGAGGCGGGCCTGGCACCGCTCGGCGACAATTTGTTCCAGGAAACCACGGCTTCGGGGCCGGCCAATGTCGGCGTCCCGGGCGATCCCGGCTTTGCCACCATCCAGCAGGGCTATCTCGAAGCCTCCAACGTCGACCCGGTCAAGGAAATCACCGAGCTGATCTCGGCGCAGCGCGCCTATGAGATGAACTCCAAGGTCATCCAGGCCGCCGACGACATGGCCTCCGTCGTCTCCAAGAACATCAGGTAACGCATGATGTCGACGCCCGGCCTCCTGTCCGCATTCCGCCGCACCGCGCTCGTCCTTGCGCTGGTGGCCGGCGGCATGCCGGCTTTTGCCCAGGAGTCGACAAACCAATCGGCCGCCGAGATCGTCAGCAATCAACCTGTCGGCGACGTCGTGTTGATCCCCAACCGGGTGATCTATCCCGGCCAGACCGTCGAACTCACAGCCCTGAAACAGGTGACCCTCATCGCCGGCAAGCACAAGCCGGACGGAGTCGTCACACGGGCCGAGGAACTCGACGGCAAGGTCGCCAAGCGCACGCTGCTGCCCGGCCGCTACATCCCCTCCACCGCCATCCGCGAGGCCTGGCTGGTCGAACAGGGCGCCTCCGTGCAGGTCTTCTTCATCGCCGGCGGACTGACGATCTCGGCGACCGCCGTGACGCTGCAGCCAGGTGCCGCGGGCGACCTCGTCAAGGTTCGCAACATCGACAGCGGCAAGATCCTGTCCGGCGTCGTGATGGCGGATGGCACCATCCAGGTCAGCGCCTCATGATGCGCGGCCTTACCCTGATATTGGCAGCCGTGCTTGGCCTGCAGCCGGCACTGGCCGACGGCCTGACGCCGAAGGCCAAGCGCGAGCTCGCCGCCAAGAATGGCGGCGTCTACAACGATCCTGAATATGATCCGGCCACCACCAGCCGCATGTTCCGCGTTTCGTCCGGGCCGAGTTCGCTGCCGCCGGGCCAGGTCGCTTCGCGCATCAAGGACATCGCCCAGCTGCAGAGTTCGCGCGACAACCAGCTCGTCGGCTACGGCCTGGTCATCGGCCTTGCCGGATCGGGCGACAGCCTGCGCAACTCGCCATTCACCGAACAGTCGATCCGCGCCATGCTCGAAAATCTCGGCATCGCCACCGAAGGCGGCAGCGCGCGCGCCAAGAATGTCGCCGCCGTCATCGTCACCGCCAACATGCCGCCCTACGTGCAGTCGGGCGCCCGCATCGACATCGACGTCTCCTCGATGGGCGACGCGACCTCGCTTTCCGGCGGCACGCTGATCATGACGCCGCTGAAGGCGGCGGACGGCGAGATCTATGCCGTCGGCCAGGGCTCGGTCATCGTGTCCGGCTTCACCGCCCAGGGGCAGGCCGAGCAACTGACGCAAGGCGTGCCGACCTCCGGACGCGTGCCGAACGGCGCGATCGTCGAGCGTGCCGTCCAGGCCGAGTTCGACGATCAGGCGACGCTGACGCTGCAATTGCGCAACCCAGATTTCTCGACCGCGATCCGCATCGCGGACGCTATCAACGACTACACCAGCCAGCGTTTCGGCATGCGGGTGGCGGCCGAGCGCGATTCCCGCACTGTGCAGATCAGAAGAGCGAAGGGTGTTTCGGCGGCGCGCTTCTATGCCGAGATCGAGAACCTGGTGGTCGAATCCGACACGCCGGCCCGCGTCGTCATCGATGAGCGCACCGGCACCATCGTCATCGGCAATGATGTCAAGATCTCGCGGGTCGCCATCAGCCACGGCACGCTCACCGTGCGCATCACCGAAGCACCGCGCGTCGTGCAGCCCGAGCCCTTCTCCAAGGGCGAGACCGCCGTAGAACCGTTCACCGCCATCGACGCCAGCCGGCCCGACGCCCGCGTTGCGGTGCTTGACGGACCCGATCTCCAGACCTTGGTTTCGGGCCTTAACCGTCTCGGCGTCAAGCCGGACGGCATCATTGCCATTCTGCAGGGCATCAAGTCGGCCGGCGCCCTGCAGGCCGACCTGGTTCTGCAATAGGCGATGCCGATGATCTCCCTCTCACGCTACGAAAGACGCCGCCCCGCCGCAATCCTGCTCGCGACCGCCGTTCTCGCGGCACTGCCCTTTGCCGGCGATACCGCACGTGGTGAGGAGACGGTCCGCCAGGTCTTGCCGGGAGCACCGGTTGCAGCGGCGGCGCCGCAAACGGCGCGGGCAAAGGCACCCGACCAGACCGAGATCGAGCGCTTCTGCTCCAACATCGCCGACGCCGCCCGCGATCGCCGTTATGCTTTGCAGGCGGCGGAACTGAAGCAGCTCCAGGCCGGCATTGACGAGCGCATGAAAGCTCTGGATGCAAAGAAAGCCGAGTACGAGACCTGGCTGAAGCGGCGCGAGGTTTTCCTGGCCAGGGCCGAAGACGGCGTCGTCCAGATCTATGCCGGCATGAAACCCGACGCCGCCGCCGAGCGGCTGGCCATCGTCAACGCCGATCTGGCGGCGGCCATATTGATGAAGCTCGATTCACGCAAGGCGAGCGTCATCCTCAACGAAATGGACCAGAAGGCGGCGGCAACGCTCACCGGCATCATGGCCAGCGCAGCCCGAAGGGTAGATCCGTCATGATCCGCAAGATGCTCCTCCTGTGCGCGGTTGCCGTGCTGTCCGGCTGCGGAACCAACCTCAAGGAGGTCGGCAGGGATCCGGCTCTGTCGCCGGTCGGTTCCGGCATCGACGATGGTAGCACCGGCTCTCTCTATCGCTATCCGGAAACACCGCCGGCACCGCCCAGGAAATTCTCGCTGTGGGATGACCGCCAGAGCCGGCTGTTCACCGACCCGCGGGCGCTGTCCCAGGGCGACATCCTGACCGTCAAGATCAAGATCAACGACCGGGCCAACTTCAAGAACCAGAACGACAGGAGCCGCACCGCCAACCGCAAGCTCGGTTTCGATATCAGCGCGGAATGGGACAAGGTTGGCAGCACCGCCGGCAAGGGTGCTGGCGCTCTCAACTCCACCACGGACACGACGGCCGACGGCGAGATCAAGCGATCGGAAAACCTGGAGCTCAATGTCGCCGCCATCGTCATCGATGTTCTGCCTAACGGCAATTTGATGATCAAGGGATCGCAAGAGGTGCGCGTCAACGCCGAACTCAGGGTGCTGACCATTGCCGGCATCGTGCGGCCGGCCGACATCGGCGCCGAGAACACCATTCCCTACGAACGCATCGCCGAGGCGCGCATCTCCTATGGCGGACGCGGCCGCATCACCGAGGTCCAGCAACCTGCCTACGGCCAGCAGATTCTCGACCAGGTTCTTCCGTTCTAGGATTGGGGAACACCGCACCGTGGCAAATGTCGAACAGGGTCAGCCGCGCAAGGGTCCCTCCCTTGCCATCCAGGCCGCCATGCTGCTGGTCGTGACGGCCGCCGCCATCGGCATGGGCTGGATGTCCGGCGGCTATCTCAAGGGCGTCGATGCCCCTGCGTCGGTACCGGTGGCGCCTGAGAACGAAGGCAAGGTCGAGCAGTCGGCTGCGGCCGAACAGCCGGGCGTGGGGCCGACGCTCGTCGTGCTGGCGCCAATCACCACCAACATCGCTTCGCCTGCCGATACCTGGATCAGGATGGAGGTGTCCGTGGTCTATGACGGACCGCAGCCACAGGCAATGTCGGATGACATCCACCAGGACCTTCTGGCGCTGGTGCGCACCTTGAAGATGCATCAGATCGAAGGCGCCAGCGGCTACCAGCACCTGAAGGCCGATCTCGAGGAACGCGCCGCGATCCGCAGCCAGGGTCACGCCAAACAGATCCTCATCAGGACATTGCTGCTCGAATGAGAAAATTCCTTCTCGCCACGGCGATGATCGCGGCCGCCACGTCGGTCGCGGCGGCGCAGCAGCTTGATCTCGGCGGCATCGGCAAGGCCGACGGCACCACCGTCGGCTACATCATCCAGATGTTCGGCCTGCTGACCGTGCTGTCGGTGGCGCCGGGCCTGCTGATCATGGTGACGAGCTTCACCCGCTTCGTCATCGCCTTCTCGATCCTGCGTGCCGGCATCGGCCTGCAGTCGACGCCGGCAAACCTCATTCTCATTTCGCTGTCGCTGTTCATGACCTTCTATGTCATGGCGCCGACTTTCGACCAAGCCTGGAACACCGGCGTCAAGCCGCTGATGGACAACCAGATCACCCAGACCGAAGCCTTCGACAAGATTTCGGATCCGTTCCGTACCTTCATGCTGCGCAATGTGCGCGACAAGGACTTCGACCTCTTCGCCGATCTCGCCCGCGAGCGCGGCCAGACTGTTTCGCGCGACACCGTCGACCTGCGCATCCTGGTACCCGCCTTCATGATCTCGGAAATCCGGCGCGGCTTCGAGATCGGCTTCCTGATCGTGCTGCCCTTCCTGGTCATCGACCTGATCGTCGCCACCATCACCATGGCGATGGGCATGATGATGCTGCCGCCGACGGTGGTGTCGCTGCCGTTCAAGATCCTGTTCTTCGTCCTGATCGACGGCTGGAATCTGCTTGTCGGCAGCCTGGTGCGCTCCTTCAATTGACCGCTGGCGGCTGATCCCTGGTAACTGGTCGCGGCCGTGTCGCACAGGTACAGAATTTCAAGCAAAATATTTTCGATTAACCGTCCGGTTTAGCCCTTTGGTAGGGACTTGCCCGCATATTCGCTCGCAGATGGCGGGTGATCGATTTCAGAGATCATTGGCATGATGCCGCACCGTCATACCGGGAGGCCCGGTATGTCAAGAAAACACCTGTAAAACCAAGGTACGAGTACCCATGTCCAGCATCATGACGAACTCCGCCGCGTTGACGGCTCTGCAGAGCCTTAACGCCACCAGCAAATCCCTCCAGGACACCCAGGCCCGCATCTCGACCGGCTACCGCGTCTCGCAGGCCTCGGACAACGCCGCTTACTGGTCGATCGCCACCACGATGCGCTCCGACAACCAGGCAATGTCCACCGTTTCGGACGCACTCGGCCTCGGCGCCTCGAAAGTCGACACCGCCTACACCGGCATGAACAGCGCGATCTCCACCATCAACCAGATCAAGGCCAAGCTGCTGGCTTCCTACGGCCAGACGGATGCCTCGAAGGAAAAGACCCAGACCGAAATCACCGCTCTTCAGGCGCAGATGAAGTCCTACGCCGACGGCGCCACCTTCTCCGGCACCAACATGCTGTCCGTAGACAGCGGCGCAACAGCCACGACGGCGGCCGATGTGAAGATCCTTTCGGCGTTCAACCGTGACGCGGCCGGCGCATCTTCGATCTCGACCATCGACGTCAAGGTGGAAAGCATCAAGCTGTATGAAGCTGGCACCACCGCGGGCCTCGCGAAGGGCATCCTTGACACGTACCGCCTCGGCACCGACGGCAGTACGGTCGCCGCAGTCTCCGGCACCCAGACAGCCCTGGGGGCGGCTGCACTGGCCACCGACACCTATTCGGCCGCCTCGCTTTCCATCTTCTCGGGTGGCACGGCTGCCAGCGATACGCAGATCAAGCAGATGCTGACCGTCATCGACTCCGCGCTCGCCGACATGACCAACTCGGCCACCACGCTCGGCGCCGCCAAGAGCAGTATCGACCTGCAGAAGACCTTCACCTCGGACCTGATGGACTCCATCGATCGCGGTGTCGGTCAGCTCGTCGATGCCGACATGAACAAGGAATCGACCCGTCTCCAGGCTCTGCAGGTCCAGCAGCAGCTCGGCGTCCAGGCTCTGTCGATCGCCAACGGTTCCTCGCAGTCGATCCTGTCGCTCTTCCGCGGCTAATCGCCTCCGCTCCACCACAATTCGCACTAAAAATCGGGCCGCGCCAAAAGCGCGGCCCGATTTGCGTTTTGCTCCAGCCCCGCGCAACCCTCGGTCCTTAACTCTCGAAAGCCAGCGTTTAACAGGCTGTTAACCATGGCGCGCTAATTATGGTTAACCAATAGCTTACAACCGTTGGCGAATCGGCCCTACCGGCACGATGCCACCCGTTGAACAGGCCTATCCGGCATGTCTGAGCATGTCGGCTTTTGAGAAGGAGCGACTTTCTTGGCGAGCATCATGACAAACGCTGCGGCGTTGACCGCACTTCAAAGCCTCAGCGCCACCAACAAGTCACTCGAACAGACGCAGGCTCGCATTTCGACCGGCTACCGGGTCTCGCAGGCCTCGGACAACGCCGCCTATTGGTCGATCGCCACCACGATGCGCTCGGACAATTCGGCCCTGTCGACGGTGCAAGACGCACTCGGCCTCGGCGCCTCCAAAGTCGACACCGCCTACACCGGCATGAACAATGTGCTGACGACGATTGGCCAGATCAAGACCAAGCTGCTTTCGACCGTCGGCCAGACGGACGCAGCCAAGGCAAAAACCCAGACCGAGATCAAGGCGCTTCAGGCGCAGATGAAGTCCTTTGCCGACGCGGCCACCTTCTCGGGCTCGAATTTCCTTGCGGTGACCTCCAAGCAGGTTGCCGCGGCCAATGACGGCGCCCAGCCCGACTCCCAGATCGTGTCCTCATTCAATCGTTCCTCATCCGGCGCCATTTCGATTGGAACGATCGATATCGATGTCGAAGGCACCAAGCTTTTCGACTATGGCCTTGCCACAGACGTCAAGAACTACGGCACCCTCGATCGCCAGACCTCGATCTATTCCACGGGGGCCGCTCAGACCCTGTATGACACCGCCTATAGTGCCGCGATCGCCGGCGGAGGAACGGACATCGCCGCGAACGCCGCCGGCCAGTTGGCGGCGGGAGCGGTCGCCAAGGTCGACAATATTTCCGCCTACAACCTCGACATCACGGCAGCCGGGGTAACCGACGATATCATCACCCAGATGGTGACCAGGATCGACAAGGTCATGGCTCAGCTGACCGATTCCGCCACCATCCTCGGCTCGGCCAAGAGCAGCATCGACCTGCAGAAGACTTTCACCCAGAGCTTGATGGACTCCATCGACCGCGGCGTCGGCCAGCTCGTCGATGCCGACATGAACAAAGAATCGACCCGCCTGCAGGCGCTGCAGGTGCAGCAGCAGCTCGGCATCCAGTCGCTGTCGATCGCCAACAGCGCCTCGCAGTCTATCCTGTCGCTGTTCAAGAACTAATCGCGGGCGCCACCAGCGCCCTGCTTTTCGCACTCCGATTGACGGGCCGCGCCGCAAGCGCGGCCCGATTTCATTTTCGCACAAGCTTCGAGGACTAGTGTTCCGGCGGACAATCATCCTGGGAGTCGTCGAACCGTGCCGGAACAGATCCAGAGCATCATCTCGAATCTCCGCGGGTTTGGCGTGAAGCGCCTCGCCATGCTGGCGGGCATCGCCGTTCTGGTGATGGGCGTCATCGGCATCGCCTCGGTCTACCTCAACCGTCCCGCCTACGACACGCTCTATGTCGGGCTCGACCGCGCCGACGTGAACCAGATCGGCCTGGTGCTGGGCGAAGCCGGCATCGGCTTCGACGTCGGCGCCGACGGAACCTCGGTGCTGGTGCCGGCCGGCACCACCGCGCAGGCGCGCATGCTGCTTGCCGAAAAAGGCCTGCCGACCAGCGCCAATGCCGGCTACGAACTGTTCGACAATGTCGGCTCGCTCGGCCTCACCTCCTTCATGCAGCAGATCACTCGTGTGCGCGCGCTGGAAGGCGAGATTGCCCGCACCATCCAGTCTATATCGGGCATCAAGGCGGCGCGCGTCCACATCGTCATGTCCGAACGCGCCAATTTCCGCCGCGACGAACAGCAGCCTTCCGCCTCTGTGGTCATCCGCTACGCCGGCATCGACGCCGAGAAGAGCGCCATGTCGATCCGCCATCTCGTCGCCGCCGCGGTCCCCGGCCTGTCGGCCGACAAGGTGACGGTCCTGGATTCCAGCGGCAATCTGCTGGCCGCGGGCGATGATCCTTCCAACACCAGCGCCGCCCGCACGCTCGGCGTCGAGCAGACCGTCGAGGCGCAGATCGGCGACAACATCCGCCGCGCGCTGACGGCCTATCTCGGCCCCGACAATTTCCGCGCCAGCGTCAAGGCCGAGGTCAACACCGACACCCGCCAGACGGAAGAAACCATCTTCGATCCGAACTCCCGCGTCGAGCGCTCGGTGCAGTCGGTGCGCGCCAACGAGAACAACAATCAGAAGCAGGCCTCGACACCAGCCAGCGTCGAGCAGAACCTGCCCGAGACCCAGGCAACCGCCACCGACGGCCCGCAATCCTCTTCGCAGAACGACCGTAGGGAAGAGATCACCAATTACGAGATCAATTCGAAGAAGATCGCCACGGTCTCCAACGGCTACAGCGTCACCAAGATGTCGATTGCCGTCGTCGTCAACCAGCAGCGGCTGACGGCCATCCTCGGCAAGGACGCCACGCCTGAGCAGATTGCCAAGCGTGTCGCCGACATCCAGAAGATGGTGACCTCGGCAACCGGCTTCGACGAAAAGCGCGGCGATGTCATCGATGTGTCGGCGGTAGAGTTCATCGACGGGCTGGATGGCGAGGCGATCCCGCAGGCTGGAATGCTCGATTCCATCGGCCAGCATGCCGGCACCCTGATCAACGCCGGCGCCTTCATCGTCGTGGTGTTCCTGGTCGCCTTCTTCGGCCTGAAGCCGATGGCGGCGGCGCTGACGGCAAAGGCGACACCGGCCCTGTCAGGCCCCAGCTTCGATGACGTCCAGCGCTCGCTGCCCACGCCGGAAGCAACGGCCGCCGCCGACAATGCCGCAGTTGCCGCCTTGCCCGGCACGCGCCCCGGTCCGACACCGCTCGACGATCTTCGCCAGAAGATCAGACCGGCCCCGCAGGATCGGCTTGCCCGGATGGTCGACCTCAACGAGGAACGCACAGCGCAGATTCTGCGCAAATGGGCTGCCCAGGAAGTCGCGGTGTAAGCCATGCCCTCCGCAGCCCTTTTCGACCTCCTGCCTGATTTTGGCACCCGCACGCACCGTGCCGGCCAGCCTCGCGTCGCGGCCGATCCCGAACACAAGCCCGAGGCACCGACGTCGCAAGCCGATATCGGCACGCTGATCGCGGAAGCGGTTGTTCAGGCCGAGGCGGCGCTCGAGGCACGCCTGTCGATCGCGCATGATGCCGCGCTCGAAGCCGAGCGCCAGGCCAATGCAGAGGAAGCAAGGGTATTTCTCGAAAGCCTCGGCGACGATCTCGGCAAGGCGGTCTCGTCGCGTATCGATGTCATGGAGGCACGCGTGACCGGGCTTGTCGCGACCACGGTCGCCCGCATCATCGGCGGCATCGTCAGTGACGATCTGCAGAAACGCTCGATCGAGGTGCTCGCTAGCGCAATACGCGAAGCCGTCGGCGATGCCGAGGCGGTGCGTGTCGTCGTGCGCGGGCCGCTCTCGCTGTTCGAGACACTGAGGGCATCGCTCGGGCCGCGCGCGGCCAATCTCGACTTTGTCGAGGCACCAGGCTTCGACCTCACCGTCGCCATCGACGAAGCGGTGTTCGAGACACGCATGGCCGAATGGTCGACGACCCTCTCAGAGGTTCTGGCATGAGCGTCGCCGAGGCCGGACACACACCCCACGAAATCATCATCGTGCGGCGTGGTCATGATGACCATGACGAGGCCCACCATGGCGGCGTCTGGAAGATCGCCTTCGCCGATTTCATGACGGCCATGATGTGTTTCTTCCTGGTCATGTGGCTGATCAACGCCGCCAACGAACAGACCAAGGCAGCCGTCGCCAGCTACTTCAACCCGGTCAAGCTGGTCGACCGCAATTCGAGCCGCAAGGGCCTGGAGGATCTCGGCGACGGTCCGCGCGCGATTGGGACGACGGCCGACAATCCGAAGAAGGCGACCAGCAAGGCCGGCCAGGACGGCGATGGCTCGGCGGACCGCAAACAGGACAAGCAAGAACTCCCGCAAGCGGAACACTCCGACGAGCATCTGTTCGCCGATCCTTACGCGGTGCTTTCGGAAATCGCCACCGATACCGGCGTCATGCAGAATGTCAGTCAGAAGGGTGACGGCGGCGCGCAGGCTGCCGGCCCGGCGACGGGCGCCTCCGGCGGTGCCTCCTATCGCGATCCCTTCGAGCCCGATTTCTGGTCGCAGCAGGTCGCGGCGCCCGCCGCTGAGGCCAGTGCCGAGCGCACCAGGATCGAGGGCGATCCTGTCAAGCCCGGCGACAAGGCCGCTGAAACACAGGTCGCCAAGGTAAAGGCCGTGCCGCCCGTCGCGGCCGCACCGCCCGAGCCGCTGGCCAAGGACGCGACAGGCAAGCAAGCTGTGAACGCCGCCACCGCAATGGCCAAGGCCGGCGACACGAAGCCGAGCGAGGTCAAACCGGGCGAGACCAAGCCGGACGATGCCAAGGCTGCGGACGCAGCCAAGGCCGAGGCCGAGGCGCAAAAGGCTGCCAAGCCCGACACCGGCGAGAAGGCGCCGACCGCGGCTGCAGTCAAGGCAGCGGCCGATGTCAAGCAGCAGTTGGCCAATGCCTTCAAGCCCGGCGACAAGCTGCACGACGGCGTCTCCGTTGAAGCCACCGACAAGGGCGTCGTCATCTCGATCACCGACCAGCTCGACTTCGGCATGTTCGAGGTTGGCTCGGCGCTGCCGAGCCGCGAACTGGTGCTGGCGATGGAGAAGATCGGCCGCATCGTCAACAGCCAGAAGGGCACCATCAGCATCAACGGCCACACCGACGCCCGGCCGTTCCGCAGCGACAGCTACGACAATTGGCGACTGTCGACGGCGCGCGCGCATTCCGCTTACTACATGCTCGTGCGCGGTGGCGTCGACGAACGCCGCATCACCGAGGTCGCCGGCTTCGCCGATCGCCAGCCGAAGGATCCCGCGGATCCATTGTCGGCCGTAAACCGCCGCATCGAAATCCTGATGGCAACCGGCGGATGAGGCGAGCGGCCGTCACCAGCCGGTTGCTTGGCCTGTTGCTGCTGGCCGGCGGACACCCGTCGACCGGCTTCGCCCAGGAGGCGCTGCAGCCATATCAGTTGGTGCGCTCGCTGCAGTTCATCCAGGACCGCATTGCCACCGGCGACCATGCCGCCCTGCCGATGCAGGCCAAACTGCTGGAGATGGCGGATGCGCGCCTGCGCACGGCGGATGCCGAGGATTACAAGGATCCCAAGAACTTTCGCGCCCTGCTCGTCTACGGCATGAGCGGCGGTAACCCGGTGACCGTCGAAGCCGCCACGTCGCGCGCCACGACGGACCCGCAAAGCCTTGCCATAGCCCAAGGCGTGATCGACTACCTTACCGGCCGGCCCGGCGAGGCGATCGAAGCCTTGAAGCCTATCGACCCCATGGCGCTGCCTCCCGATCTCGGTGCTTTCCTTGCCCTGGTCAAAGGCTCGTTGCTTGCCGGCGACCAGCCCGCGGCCGCACTCGGTCTGCTCGACCAGGCAAGATTGCTCAGCCCTGGCACGCTGGTCGAGGAAGCCGCACTTCGCCGTTCGGTCGGCATTGCAGCCGGGCAAGGCGACGCGGCACGCTTCGCGCTTGCCTCCACCCAATATGTCGAGCGCTACCTCTATTCGCCCTATGCCAGCCAGTTCGCCGACTCCTTCGTCACCGGCGTCATCGCGCTGCACATGTCGATCAGTCAGGACAAGCTGGCCGACATCACCTCGATGATGGATGCCGAGCGCGAGAAGGTGATCTATCTGCGCATCGCCCGCCGCGCCGCGATCGACGGCCTGAACGAGCTGTCGGCTTTTGCTTCGGCGCGGGCCGAGCGGGGCCGCGACGGCAACACCAACCAGGACGATCCTCGCGCCCTGCTCTATGCCAGCCTTTCCACCGTCACCTCGGGCACCATCGAGGACGTTCGCGCCAAGCTCGGCAAGATCGACCGCACCAGATTGTCGCAAGGCGACCGCGCCTTGCTCGATGCCGCGCAGGCCATTGCCGGCGAGGTCGTCGCGCCGCCCGCCGCCCTTCCCCAGGAAAAGCCTGCTCCTGTTGCGGCCGGGCAATCACCGGCGCCCAAGATCGCCACGGCGCCAGGCGCCGATCACAGCGGACTGCCACCGGTCGAAGGCGCGATCGCGGAGCAACCTGCCGCCACTGCGGCCCCCGGTGGACCGGCCGCCAATGCGCCGGACACGGCGGCGGTTGCAGCCACATCCGCCGACGCAGCGACTGTCATGCCGGCTTCGGCACCGTCGCCCGCGGCCGGTCCCGAGCCCATCGATCCGACAGACGCCGCCATGACCAGAACACGTCGACAGCTCGACCTGATCGACCAGATGCTTGGAGCCGCCCCCAAATGACCACCAGCCTCGGCTCGGCCTTGCCAGGATTTGCCTCCACGCGCGCGTCGTCGGAGCAACCGGCAGCGAATGGCAGGAACGACGACGACGGCTTCGGCAAGATGTTGCGCGGCGACACCGGCTCTACCCGCCCGGAACGGCAATCGACGACCGAGGCGGGATCGCGCGACCAGCGCTGGGGCAAGCTCGCCGCCGGCCTTGCCGGGAATGGCGGCAAGGCCGAACCGGCTTCGGCCGGTCCCGGAGAGACCACCTCTGCCAAGGTGCCGACCGTGAGAATCGGCAAGGACGATCTGGATGCAAAGGCGCACAAGGACGATGCCAATGCCGAAGAGACGACGCCGGATGCCGATGCCGTGCCGCTTCAGGACGACCTGTCGCTGCTGATCGCGTTTCATGACCTGCGCCATTTCTCGACATCGGCCAAGGCATCCGGGCGCGACGCAGCCACCGGCGAGAGCCCGTCGGATCCGGCGCTCGACGGGCAAGCTCCACTGCCGAAGACCTATCGAGCAAAGTCCTCGGCCGAACGCGAGGCCCTCGAAACCATCTCGAAGCCGGAGCAGGTGTCGATCGTCGACGGGCCTTTGACGGAGCTTGACGCCCAGCCACCGAGCTCTGCCTCCAGCGCGCCGAAACGCGACAACACCGTGGCGGCCCTGAAGCTGCCGGACGCCCCCGCTGCCGACGTGCCCGGCGTGCAGTCGAAGCACACCGCGGCGGCGATGAAGAGTATCGGGGATGTCCAGTCCTCGATGCGGCCCGAAGCGGGGAAACAGTCCCTGTCCGCCCCACGCATCGACGTGGTGTCCGAACAGAGCTTCCCCGCACCGCCGCAGAGTCCCATCAGCCAGGCAGCCCTCAATGTGATCAACGCCATAGCCGCCGACAGCGGCTCGCAAAAGGCGCTTTTAGCCTCATCCACGGCCGCTCAGCTGGCCAGCCCTGTTGCCGTTCCGACACATGTGCTGAAGATCGAACTTCACCCCGCCGAACTCGGCATGGTGACGGCCCATCTTCGCCTCTCCGGAGAACAACTTTCGATTGAGCTGAAGCCCGAAACACACGACGCCCATCGTCGGCTGTCCGCCGACAGCGAGGCCATCGTCAAGTCGCTGCGGGGTCTCGGCTTCGAGGTTGACAAGGTCACAATCCTGCAACCTTCGGTAGCAGTTCCCTCTACAACCCGCACCGATGCAACCGCCCCCTTGCCGACGGCAACAGGCCGCGATCCATCATCCTTTCAACCGGGGAATTCGGGCGGCGGCAGCTCTGGAGCCGGCGGCCAGCAATCGGGCCAGCAATCCTCAGGGAAACGCAACGATGACGCGCAGGACTACGGCCGCGGCAGTTCGCCTTCTCGCGAGCGCGCTGGCGGCGATATCTTTATCTAGCGCGGCAAGCGCTGCCGCAGCCGCGGCCAACCCTTGCGAGCCGGAAATCCTGCGCGCCGCCGATCGCTATGGCGTGCCCGCCGGCATCCTCTATGCCGTGGGCCTGACGGAGACCGGCATCAAGGGCAGCCTTCAACCCAACGCTTTGAATATAGAGGGAAAAGCGGTCTTTCCGAGGAGCCGGACCGAGGCCCTTGCCGCCTTCGCCAATGCCCGGCGCGAGGGCAAGACGCTGATCGATCTGGGCTGCATGCAGATCAACCATCACTACCACGCATCGCATTTTCGCAGCGTCGAGGACATGCTCGACCCACGCCAGAACGTCGACTACGCGGCGCGCTTCCTGGCCAGCCTCCATGCCCGCCACGAGACCTGGTCGATGGCCGTCGCCCGCTATCATGCCGGCCCCGACAACGATCCGGCGCAGAAGATCTATGTATGCCGCGTCATTGCCAACATGGTCGCCACCGGCTTTGGAAAATGGACCGCGAATGCGCGCGGCTTCTGCAACCCATAAGCGTATTTTCTGCTTCTAATAAACCAACTGCACAACCCGGAATTGTCGGTTTGACTTGGTCAAAACTTGCTACCGAAAGCATATCTGGTTGCACGCTAATGCAACCGATGCGATTCCAGACTCCCAAGAAACTAGCTACAAGAAATGACGGTTGTTCAGGATTCTCGCCAGCGGATACGCCTCTCTTCACGGGGCAAATGATTTGATTCGGAAGGCGGGGCCGATGATTGTGATCGTTGACGAGCGCGAGCTCGTAACAGAGGGATACAATTCACTTTTCGATCGTGAGGGCATCGCCTGTGCAGGCTTTGCGTCCGGCGAGTTCGGTGAGTGGGTGAACTCGGCCGCCGACACCGATCTGAGGTCGGTGCGAGCCTTCCTCATCGGCGACTGCCGCGAAGGCTCCATCTCTCCCCGCCAGATCCGCGACCGCACCGGCGCTCCGGTCATTGCACTCAGCGAACAGCATTCCCTGGAGAACACGCTTCGGTTGTTCGAGAGCGGCGTCGACGACGTCATTCGCAAACCCGTCCATATCAGAGAGATCCTGGCCCGCATCACCGCCATCCGCCGCCGCGCCCAGGAAGATGTCGCCTACACCGAGATCGGCGCCATGCGCATCTTCATGGACGGCCGCGACCCCGAGATCAACGGTCAGCCTCTGCCCTTGCCGCGCCGTGAGCGCCGCATCCTCGAATATCTGGCGAGCAATCGCGGGCGTCGCGTCACCAAGACCCAGGTTTTCAACGCCATCTACGGCATTTTCGACGAAGAGGTCGAGGAGAACGTGGTGGAAAGCCACATCAGCAAACTGCGCAAGAAGCTGCGCGAGAAGCTGGGCACCGACCCGATCGATTCCAAGCGTTTCCTTGGCTACCGGCTCGTCTTCTGATGCAGCGCCGCGCCAGCCTCGCGCAAGAAAACACGCGTAGCCTCGTAGCCAGTGGCATCCACACTGGAGCCAGTGGCATGCACATTGGGGAGACGTTTCGATGAGCCTCTACGGAATGATGCGGACCGGCGTTGCCGGCATGAACGCGCAGGCCAATCGCCTGTCGACGGTCGCCGACAACATCGCCAATTCCGACACCACCGGTTACAAGCGGTCCTCCGCCGAATTTTCGACGCTGGTCATGCCATCGACGGGCGGTGCCTACAATTCCGGCGGCGTCACCACGACGATCCGTCAGGCGGTCAGCGATCCGGGCGTCCTCCAGTACACGACCTCGGTCTCCGACCTTGCCGTCAGCGGCGATGGCTTCTTTGTCGTTCAGGATCCGAGCGGTACGCCCTACCTGACCCGCGCCGGCGCCTTCGTTCCCGATGGGCAGGGCAGGCTGGTCAACTCGGCCGGCTTCCAACTGATGGCCTATAGCTACGACAATGGCGTGCCGGCAGCGACGGTCAACGGCTTCGAGGGACTGGTTCCTGTTGTCATCTCCGACCAGGGCATGACCGCAACGCCGAGCACCGAGGGTAGCTATGCCGGCAACCTGCCGGCAGGCGCGACACCGGTCGCTGCCGCTAATCTGCCCACCACCAATGCTGTCGGCGCACAGTACACGTCGAAATCCTCGATGGTCGCCTATGACAACCTCGGCAACAAGAAGCTGCTCGACGTCTATTTCACCAACAC
Source organism: Mesorhizobium sp. Root695 (assembly GCF_001428185.1). Taxonomy (NCBI): domain Bacteria; kingdom Pseudomonadati; phylum Pseudomonadota; class Alphaproteobacteria; order Hyphomicrobiales; family Phyllobacteriaceae; genus Mesorhizobium; species Mesorhizobium sp. Root695. Next base: position 154,768 of record NZ_LMHO01000004.1, read on the forward strand.
AGGCGTCGGCACCTGGCAGGTGGCGGTCTTCGACCAGTCGCAGGCCACGCCCGGAACAGCGTTCCCCTACACCGGCGGCGCGCTGGGCTCAGCCAACCTGACCTTCGACACCAGCACCGGCAAGCTGACCGGCGCCGTCGACAGCGTCGGTCTGACGGTGCCCAATGGCGCCGCCTTTTCGCTCGATCTGTCGGCGCTGACCCAGCTCGGCACCGGCTTCACCGTTTCCGACGCCCAGGTCAACGGCAACGCGCCGAGCACCATCGACAAGGTCCAGATCAGCAAGGACGGCACCATCTACGCGCAGTACAAGGACGGCTCCACCAAGCCGCTCTACAAGATCCCGCTGGCCGACGTGCAGAGCCCGGACCAGCTCACCGCGCTGCCCGGCAACGTCTATTCACAGGGCACCGAATCCGGCGCGGTCCGTGTCGGCTTCGCCAATGAAGGCAAGCTCGGCTCCATCATCTCTGGCGCGCTCGAGAATTCCAACGTCGATATCGCCGAAGAACTGACCAACATGATCGCGGCGCAGCGCAGCTACACCGCTAATTCGAAAGTCTTCCAGACCGGTTCCGATCTGATGGACGTTCTTGTCAACCTGAAGCGATAAGACGGGCGCCGCCCGCGAAAGACCCGCATGTCACTGTCTACCGCATTGAGTATCGCCCAGTCGGCACTTATGAACACCGCGCGACAGACCAGCGTCGTCTCGCGCAACGTCGCCGACGCCACCAACACGGACTATTCGCGCCGTCAGGCCGTCGTCACCAGCACGGCGCCGGGCGCGCGTTCGGTTGATATCCAGCGCGCCACCAACGACCTTCTGTTCCGCCAGAACCTCGGCGCGCTGTCGGCCTGGAGCGGCCAGAACGCGCTCTACAGCGGCATGGATCAGCTAGGTGTTGCGGTCAATGGCGTCGACAATGCGTCCTCACCCTCGACCGCGATTGCCGACCTGCAGAAGGCGCTGCAGCTCTACGCCACCTCGCCGTCCAATCAGAACCTCGGCGCCAGCGTCATCGACGCAGCCAAGCAGGTCGTGCGCTCGCTGAATGAAGGCTCCAAGGCCGTCCAGGATTTCCGAACCCAGACCGACGGCCAGATCGCCACGGCCGTCGACGACCTGAACTCGCTGCTCAGCCAATTCCAGGATGCGAACACGGCGGTCATGTCCGGAACCCGTTCCGGCACCGACGTTTCCGACGCGCTCGACCAGCGTGACGCGCTTTTGAAGAAGATTTCGAATTATGTGCCGGTGTCGACCTTCACGCGTGGCGACAATGACATGGTCATCACCACCGGCGACGGCACGACATTGTTCGAGACGATACCGCGCACGGTCACCTTCGCGGCATCCGCCGGCTACACCGCAGGCGCGGCAGGCAATGCCGTTTATATCGACAATGTGCCGATCTCGGCGGGAGCCGGCGGCAACACCAGCGCCAGCGGCACGCTTGCCGGCCTGCTGCAATTGCGCGACGGCGTCGCCTCGACCATGCAGAGCCAGCTCGACGAGACAGCGCGTGGCCTGATCACCGCCTTTGCCGAGACCGCACCTTCGATGCCCAATGCAGCCGGCCTGTTCACCTGGTCGGGGGCGCCGGCCATCCCGGCCGCGGGCACGCTGGTCAACGGCCTTGCCGCTTCCATCAGCGTCAATGCGGCGATGGACCCGAGCAGCGGCGGCAATCCGACGCTGCTGCGCGACGGCGGCGCCAACGGAGCCGCCTATGTCGCCAACACCGGCGGCGGCGCATCCTATTCCACCCTTCTGGTTGCCTATGGCGACCGGCTCGACCAGCCGATGACCTTCGACCCCGCAGCCGGGGTTTCGGCAACCTCCAGCGTTTCCGACTACGCGGCCAATTCGATCGGCTGGTTCGAAGGCTTGCGCCAGCAGGCTTCAACCGCTTCCGACGCCAAGGAAGCACTGGCCTCGCGCAGCGCCGAGGCGCTGTCCAACGCGACCGGCGTCAATGTCGACCAGGAAATGTCGCTCCTCCTCGACCTCGAACACACCTATCAGGCATCGGCCCGGATGATGAAAACCGTCGACGACATGCTGACGGCCTTGCTCAACGCGGTGGGATAATCCATGACTTCAGTCTCGTCAGCCGCTTTGTCGAATGCCATGCGCTCCCAGCAGATGCGCATGCAGGCCGATCTCGTCAAAGCCACGAAAGAATCCTCGACGGGCAGGGTCGCCGATGTCGGGCTGGCTCTCGGCGGGCGCACCACCCAGGCCGTCACCTTCCAGCGCGATCTTGACCGGCTCAACGTCATCATCGATTCCAACGGCCTGGTCGGCGCCCGGCTCTCCTCGACGCAGACCTCGCTTAGCCAGCTCTCCAGCGCCGCGCAAACCTTTCTGTCCGCCCTGACCACCGCTTCATCAAGCGATTCTTCCAACAGTCTCACCCAATCCTCCGGCAAGGCGACCATCCAGCAGCTGACCTCGATCCTCAACACCAGCGTCAATGGCGAATACCTGTTCGCCGGCACCAACACCGACGTCAAGCCGATCAACGACTTCACAGCTGCCGGCTCCCCCGCCAAGGCGGCATTCGACGCCGCTTTCGTCGCCAACTTCGGCTTCACCCAGGACGACCCGACAGCGGCCAACATCACGGCTGCCCAGATGGACGATTTCATCACCAATGATGTCGCGCCGCAGTTCACGGGCGCGGGTTGGCAGGGCAACTGGTCGAACGCCACCGACCAGCAGATCGTCAGCCGCATCGCTCTCAACGAGACCACCCCAACCTCGACCAGCGCCAACAGTGATGGCATCCAGAAGCTCGCAATGGCCGCAGCCATGGTCAGCAGCCTGATGTCCAGCAACATCAGCCAGGCCGCGAAGAATACGGTCGTCAGCCGCTCGACGGCAATCGTCGGCGAAGCTCTGAGCGGCATTGCCCAGATTCAATCCGAGACCGGTATCGTCCAGAAGCGGGTTTCCGATGCAAACGACCGCATGAAAACGCAGGTCGACCTTTTCGAAAGGCATATTCTCGATCTGGAAGGCGTCGATCCGGCCGAAGCCGCGACCCGGGTCGCGGACCTGACCCAGCACATCGAAACGTCCTTCGCGCTGACCGCACGCCTGCAGCAGCTCAGCCTGTTGAATTACCTGACCTGACAACGCTTAACGGAACGGTAGAGCCCCAACGATGTACCAATTCTCCTACGCCGACATCCAGAGCACCTCCGTTGCCGACGCGAAGGACCGCGAGCGGGAGCTCCTGACCCGCTCGATCGACATGCTGGCGGCGGCGGCGGCGGCCGGCCACAGTTCGATGGAGGCGATCGAGGCGCTGCATTTCACCAACCGCGTCTGGACCGCCTTCGTCGAGGATCTCGGCTCCAGCGACAACGCCTTGCCCAAGGAGCTGCGCGCCAACCTCATTTCCATCGGCCTGTGGCTGCTGCGCGAGGCGGAAGACATTCGCCAGGGTCGCACCAACAATTTCGAAGGGCTGATCGAGGTGTCCCAGATCATCAGGGACGGCATTCAATGACCAACACGCTGAAGATATCGCTGAAGCCGAACGAGAAGATCTACATCAACGGCGCCGTCATCCGGGTCGACCGCAAGGTCACCGTCGAATTGATGAACGACGTCCAGTTCCTGCTCGAAAGCCATGTGATCCAGGCCGACGACGCCTCGACACCGCTCAAGCAGCTGTATTTCATCCTGCAGGTCATGCTGATGAACCCGGCCGGCGCGGCCGCCGCGCGCGACATGTTCCGCCGTTCGCTACCGCTGCTGCTGGCTAACTTCGAGGACACCCAGATCTGCGGGGCGCTGAAACAGATCGACCGCATGGTCGGCGAGGATCATATCTACGAGGCGCTGAAGGCAATCCGCGCGCTTTATCCGCTCGAACGCCGCGCGTTGGGCGGCAATGACGATGTTCCGGGTGCCCAGCGCCCGCTGGCTGTGGGAGCACGATACTGATGAATGTGGATATGACGACGACGATACCGACCGGCGCCAACCAGGCCACCGCGTCGACTTCGAAGACAGCGGTCGACTACCAGTCCTTCCTCAAGCTTCTGATCGCCGAGATGAAGAACCAGGACCCGACCAAGCCGATGGATTCGACGCAGTATGTCGCCCAGCTCGCCACCTTCTCGCAGGTTGAGCAATCGGTGCAAACCAACACCAAGCTCGGCCAGATCATGCAATCCTCGGCACTGTCACAGGCCGACGCGCTGATCGGGCGCTCGATAACCTCCGCCGACGGCAAGACGACGGGCACGGTGGCCTCGGTGCGCCTCGCCAGCAGCGGTCTCATCGCCGTGTTGCAGAATGGCACGGAAGTCGCGGTAGGCCCGGGAGTCTCGGTCAAGGCTGCGAGCTGACGCTTTCGACAGAGAGCCAGTCCCATGAACGAGGCCGACGCTCTCGATATCGTCCAGTTCGCGGTATGGACGGTGCTCACCGCGTCCGCGCCGGTGGTGCTGGTCGCCATGGTGGTCGGCATCGGCATCGCCCTCATCCAAGCGCTGACGCAGGTTCAGGAGATCACCTTGACCTTCGTGCCGAAGATCGTCGCCATCATGCTGGTGGTGGCGCTGACCGGCCCCTTCATCGGCAGCCAGATATCGGCCTTCACCAACGTCATCTTCGAGCGCATCCAGAACGGCTTCTGAGCCAGTTCCAGGAAGGTGTGCCGCGACATGCCATCCGCAATTGCGCGAAGACAGACGCCCGCCGGTCCCTAAGCGCCTCCGGACGTGCCGGGAGAAAGAGCGTGGACCGCCTCTATCCCATTGTTGGACCATGAGCTTTTTCGAAAGACGTTCGCCCTTTGCGACGCCATGCCCTACTTTCGGCAAATGATCTTGAGCAAACGGATCATCTGACGAATCGGCACGACATGGCAGGAACCTCCGATGATTGACGAAAAGCCGGAAAGCGAGAGCGTCTCGTCGCTGGCGCCCTTCCGGCACGGCATTTTCCGCGCCGTGTGGGCCGCAAGTCTCGTCTCCAATTTCGGCGGCCTGATCCAGGGCGTCGGCGCCGCCTGGATGATGACCACGATCGCCACCTCGCCCTATCAGGTGGCCCTGGTTCAGGCTTCGACCACCTTGCCGATCATGCTGTTTGCGCTCGTCGCCGGCGCCATCGCCGATAGTTTCGACCGGCGCAAGGTGATGCTGGTCGCCCAGACCTTCATGCTGGTCGTCTCGGTGCTTCTGACCCTGTTCACCTATTCCGGCTTGATCACGCCGTGGACGCTGCTTGCCTTCACCTTCCTGATCGACAGTGGCACCGCGCTCAACAGCCCGTCATGGCAGGCCTCCGTCGGCGACATCGTTCCTCGCAATAAGGTGCCGGCCGCCGTAGCGCTCAACTCGATGGGCTTCAACCTGACCCGCAGCGTGGGCCCCGCGATCGGCGGTATCATCGTCGCCGCGGCCGGTGCGGCCGCCGCCTTCGCGGCGAACGCGGTGAGCTATATCGGCCTGATCGTCGTGCTGGCGCGCTGGAAGCCGGACGTGCCGGTATCGACCTTGCCGCGCGAGTCGCTGGGTGCCGCCATGGGCGCCGGCCTGCGCTATGTCGCCATGTCGCCCAACATCGGCAAGGTGCTGGTCAGAGGCGCCGCTTTCGGCTTCAGTGCCGGCGCGGTGCTGGCGTTGCTGCCGCTGGTGGCGCGTGACGTCGTCAAGGGCGATGCGCTGACCTACGGCATCATGCTCGGCGCCTTCGGCATCGGTGCGGTCGGCGGCGCCTTGATCAGCGTCAGGCTGCGGCAGCTGCTGTCCAGCGAGACGATGGTGCGCTGTGCTTTCGCCGGCTTCGCCGTCTGCGCCTTCAATGCCGCCGTCAGCCAGCATGCCTGGCAGACGTCGCTCGGCCTGCTTGTCGGCGGCGCTTGCTGGGTGATCGCGCTGTCGCATTTCAACGTCACGGTCCAGATGGCGACACCGCGCTGGGTGGTCGGCCGGGTGCTGTCGGTCTATCAGACCGCGACCTTCGGCGGCATCGCGCTCGGCAGCTGGATCTGGGGCGTCGTCGCCGATGCGCATGGCGCCGAAACCGCGCTGATCGCCGCCAGCATCGCCATGCTGGCCGGCGCCGCCATCGGTCTTTTGCTCCCGCTGCCGCAACAGCAGGTGCTCAACCTCGACCCGCTCAACCGCTTCAAGGAACCGCATTTGGCGCTTGACCTGAAGCCGCGCAGTGGTCCCATCGCCATCATGATCGAGTATGTGATCCGGCACGAGGACGAACCGGAATTCCTCGCCATCATGGCCGAACGCGGCCGCGTCCGCCGCCGTGACGGCGCCCGCAACTGGACGCTGGCGCGCGATCTCGAGAATCCCACCATATGGATCGAGCACTACCACACGCCGACCTGGATCGAATATGTGCGCCACAATGGACGCATCACCCATGCCGACGCCGTCATCGGCGAGCGCGTGCGGGCGCTGCACAGCGGCGACGAGCCGCCACGCGTGCGGCGCATGATCGAGCGCCCAACGACCGCCGGCACGACGCTTGTGATGGCCAAGGGGCCGATCGAGCATTAATGTATATCGCCAAAAACTGCGCGGCGGTTTTTGGTGGAAGTGCGCGGAATCTGAGGCTGTGATCGCTGCTCTACTTTGCCAGCAGCGCGAGAAAATTATCGAGGCTTTGCCGCATCAGCAACTCGGCCTTCTCGGCGCCGCCCCATTGCGCACTGGCCGTCGATCCACATGCGGGCAAGCCCGTAGACCAGGGCTCGCGCCTGCAGCGGAATGCCTTCCATATCCATTGTTCGCAGTTGGCGGGCAGCGCGCGCGTCTTCCAGGATCCGCACCATCATGCCGCGGATTTCTTCGTTGAGTTCAACAAGCCTCTCGGAGGCGTCGAAATCGATCGCCCGGCGCATCGAGATGATCTGGAAATGCGTCGGGTTGTCGATGACCCAGCGTAGATAGGCGATGCCGAGCGCCCGGCGGCTACGACATATGGCTGACCTTCGTGATCGCCGAGGGCAAACGCGCGGTGCACGACGTCCACTATTGGCCCTATGTGGCGCTTCTCGTCGCCGTCATAGCCATGCGCTGGTGGGGTGGAAAAACGCGAGCGGTTGCCCGCTAGCCTTCCCGCTAACCCTCGCCCGACAGGTCCCGGCGCGCCTTGTCGAGTTCCTCGGCATAGCGCCGCATCAGATGGCCTTCGGTCAAGAGCCCCAGAACGATATGGTCGGTGAAATCCTCGACCACGGCGAGTTCTTCGGCGCCCGCGCGCTGGAACGTCTCAGCAGCAGCCTGCACGTTCATGCTCGGCACCAGCACCGCGTCCTTGTACTTGGCAAGATCGCGCACCGCCACCTCGCCATCGGAAGGATCGCTGTGCAGTTCGGCCACGATCAGCACGCCGACATAGTGATCGCCCGCATCGACGGCGATGACGCGCTGGGCCGAGCCAAGCGGCACTTGCCTGCGGAAGGCGGCCAGCGTCGTCGTGGCGTCGATGGTCTTGATGTCCTTGCGCATCATCGAGCCGACGGTGAGGCTGCGCATCCAGCCGACATCGTGGGCGCTGCGGATGGTCTCGCCACGCAGATGGAAGCGCCATGTCGAGAACGAGTAGCCGAAGGTCTCGCGCACCAGTATGGCCGACATGATCGAGGCCGCAAGGACAACACCGGTCAGCGTCAGGTCGCGGGTCGATTCCAACGCCAGGAAGGTCATCGTCAGCGGACCGCCGACGACACCGACGGCGAGCGACGTCATGCCGACGACAGCGGCAACCGCAGGGTCGATGCCGGTTGCCGGCGAGACGACAACCATCACATCCGCGAACGCCTTGCCGAGCAGCGCGCCGAGGAACAGCGAGGCGAAGAACAGTCCGCCGCGAAAGCCCGATCCCAGCGAAACCGCCGATGCCGCCAGCTTGAGCACGAAGACGCTTGCCACCACGGCCAGCCCGTAATTCATCGAGAATTCGCGATGCAGAGCGCCATGGCCGCTGGACAGGACCTGCGGCGTGATCAGCCCCAGCAAGCCAACGATGACGCCGCCGATGATGGGGCGCAGCGACGCATCGATCGACAGCCTGGCAAAACCGCGTTCGATCAGCGTCACCAGCTGCATGATGGCGATCGAGGCGGCACCGCCGAGCAGGCCAAGCATCAGGAACGGCACGTACTGGCTGGCGGTGAGCGCCGGCAGGCCCGAAAGCTCAAGCGGGAACGGCACGCCGCCGAACATTTCGGCGGTCAGCGAGGCTGAGATCGCGGCGGTCATGACAGGCGCGACATTGGCGACCGAGTAGATGCCGATGACCAGTTCGAAGCCGTAGAAGGCGCCGGTCAGCGGTGCATCGAAGGCGGCGGCGATGGCGCCGGCCGCACCACAGCCGACCAGGATTCGGACATCGTTGCGGCGCAGCCGGAAGATGCCCGCCAGCCGCGAGGCCAGGCCGGACCCGACCTGCGTGTAGCCGGCTTCCAGCCCGACCGAGGCGCCAAAACCGCTGGAGATCATCGTCTGGCCAGCAATAATGAAGGTGTCGGTCAGCGACATGCGCCCGCCATAGAGCGCGTTGGCCTCGATCGGGTCGATCGGGGTGCGGAATTTCCGCTTCCGCAGCCAGATCACCGTCAGCCCGAGCAGGATACCGCCGATCGCCGGGATCAATGCCTGCATCGGATTGGCGAGTGAGAACATGCCGGAAAGCCGACCGCCGGGCTGAACGCCGAACAACAGCCCGTGCAGATCCTGCACGATCTGACTCATCGCCGTGACCAGGATGCCGGCCATGACGCCTACGACGCCGGCCAAGATGACCACGGCGATGCCGCGCGCCTCGAGCAGCGGCACCGATCGGATCAGCACCGCGCGCAGCCGGCGGGCGTAGACTTGCGGTTGGTTTCTGGAAAGCACCGTGGCGGCTCGCCGATATCAAAAGGCAGTGGAAAGCCCGCCTGATACGCCCGGCGACACGGCATGGCAACCACAATGGCGACAGACAAGGCGCCATTGTGGTGCGAAACAGACCCCAGATCGATCAGGTCGGCATGGGCTCGCCGGCTTCATAGAGCACGAGGTTGCGCTCGCCGATGCCCAGCGCCGGCCAGCTTGCGCGCCAGTCGGCAAGGTGCGGCGAGCGAAAATGCGCGTCGAGCGCTGCCCTGTCGCCCCAGACTTCCGTGACCCGGATGAGTCCGGCATCGAACACATCCTGCGCATAGGAATATTCGACACAGCCGGGCTCGGCGCGGCTGGCGGAAACCATGCGTTCCATCGCGGGCTTGGCTTCCTCCAATTTGTCTGGCGGCAAGCGGATGGTGCCGATGATCAGAAGCATGGGTTTTCCCTTCTTTACGAAGCCGGCCCGCACGCCCACCTGCTCACGATCGTTCGAACTAGCCAATCTCCCACCCTCGCGCAAGCTTGGCGGGCTACTCTCGCAGGGCTGTCGCGCGCTCGGCAGGCTTCGAATTTGGGGACGACATGGCGATCAGCGAAAGCATTCAGCCCGGCGCGGTGGCCAAGAATGGCCGCGACGTCTTCTTTGCCATCGGCATCGTCATCATCCTGGCCGTGCTGTTCCTGCCGATCCCGGCCTTTCTCATCGACATCGGCCTCGCCTTCTCGATCGCGCTTTCGGTGCTGATCCTGATGGTGGCGCTGTGGATCCAGCGGCCGCTCGATTTCTCGTCATTCCCGACCGTGCTGCTGATCGCCACCATGCTGCGGCTGTCGCTCAACATCGCTACCACGCGCATGATCCTGTCGCACGGCAATGAGGGCACGCACGCCGCCGGCTACGTCATCGCCGGCTTCTCCAAGCTGGTGATGGCCAGCGACTTCGTCATTGGCCTCATCGTCTTCATGATCCTGATCGTGGTGAACTTCATCGTCATCACCAAGGGCGCCACGCGTATCGCCGAAGTCGGCGCCCGCTTCACCCTCGACGCCATCCCCGGCAAGCAGATGTCGATCGACGCCGACCTCTCCGCCGGCATGATCGACGACAAGACCGCACAGCTGCGCCGCCGTGAACTGGAAGAAGAAAGCTCCTTCTTCGGTTCGATGGATGGCGCCTCTAAATTCGTCCGCGGCGATGCCATCGCCGGCCTCATCATCACCGCCATCAACATCGTCGGCGGCATCGCCATCGGCTACATCAGGCACGGCATGGGCATGGGCGAAGCCGCCGACGTGTTCATCAAGCTGTCGGTCGGCGACGGCCTCGTCACCCAGATCCCGGCGCTGATCGTTTCGCTCGCCGCCGGCCTGCTCGTCTCCAAGGGCGGCACTCGCGGCTCGACCAACCAGGCGGTGTTCGGCCAGCTCGGCGCCCATCCGCGTGCCCTGTACGTCGCGGCATCGCTGCTGGTGCTGCTTGGCCTGATGCCCGGCCTGCCGCTGTTCCCGTTCTTCGCGCTCGCCGCCGGCATGGCTGGCCTCGGCTACGTCATCCCGATGCGCCACAATCGCGCCGTCGCCGAAGCCGAGGCAATCAAGGATCAGGAAAAAGCGACCAAGGTCGAGGAGGAGAAGAACTCGGTCAAGGCCTCGCTCGCCACCGCCGAGATCGAACTCTTGATCGGCAAGCAGCTGTCGACAAGGCTGCTGACGTCGCATCAGGAACTGGTTTTTCGCATGGGCAAGATGCGCAAGAAATTCGCCACCCAGTATGGCTTCGTCGTACCGGAAGTGCGTGTCGCCGACGATTTCGCCATCCCGCCGAAGAGCTACCAGATCAAGGTGCACGGCACCGTGGTGGCCGAATATCAGATGCGCGTCGGCGAGATCATGGTGCTGCTGGGCAACCGCGACATACCCGAAATACCGGGCGAGGAAATCCGCGAGCCGGCCTTCGGCATGCGCGCCTATTCGGTGGTCGAGGCCTTCGCCGAGGATCTGAAGCGCGAGAACTACACCTTCGCCGACAACATGTCGGTGCTGCTGACCCATCTCTCCGAGGTCATCCGCAACAACCTGCCGCAGCTTCTGTCCTACAAGGACATGAAGGCGCTGCTCGAGCGGCAGGACCAGGAGTATCGCAAGCTCGCCGACGAGATCTGCACCACGCACATCTCCTACCCCGGCCTGCAAGCGGTGCTGAAGCTGCTGCTCGCCGAGCGCGTCTCGATCCGCAATCTGCACCTGATCATCGAGGCGATCGCCGAGATCGCGCCGCATGTGCGCCGCACCGAGCAGATCGTCGAACATGTCCGCATCCGCATGGCCCAGCAGATCTGCGGCGACCTCTCCGAGGGCGGCGTGCTGAAGGTGCTGCGCCTCGGCAACCGCTGGGACCTCGCCTTCCACCAGAGCCTCAAGCGCGACGCCAAGGGCGAGGTGCGCGAGTTCGACATCGACCCGCGCCAGCTCGAGGAGTTTGGCCAGGACGCGACCAAGGCGATCAAGAAATATCTGGAAGCCGGCGAGCGTTTCGTCCTCGTCACCGCGCCCGACGCCCGCCCCTATGTGCGCATGATCATCGAGCGGCTGTTCACCACGCTGCCGGTACTCAGCCATGTCGAAATCGCCAAGGGCGTCGAGATCAGGGTGCTCGGAACCATATCGTGAGCGTGCTTTCGCAAGGCGTCGTCATCGCGGCGTTCCTCGCCTTCTGCCGCATCGGTGCCTGCTTCATGCTGATGCCGGGCCTGTCCAGTGCCCGCGTTCCCGTCCAGGTCAGGCTGTTCGTCGCGGTCGCCGCCACCGGCGGCCTGCTTGCCTTCCTGTGGGACAAGATCTTTCCCTTCGTCGATCCGCGTCCGCAAATCCTGGTGCCGATGATCATCTCGGAACTTCTGGTCGGCGGCCTGATCGGCGCCATGACCAGGCTCTACATGGAAGCCCTGCGCTTCATGGGCTCGGCCATCGCCATGCTGGTCGGCTATGGCGGCACCGGCGGACCGGCGATCGAGGAGCCCGAACCCCAGGCGGCCCTTGCCGCCATCATCTCGTTTTCGGCCCTGCTGATGCTGTTCGTCTTCGATTTCGACCACGAGATCATACGCGCGCTTGTGTCTTCCTACACGGTCGCGCCGGTCAACATCTTCTTCAACCCGCAGGCCGCACTCGTCGATGTCACCGACACGGTGTCGGACACCTTCTTCCTGGTCATCCGCCTCGGCAGCCCGTTTGTCGCCTATGCCATTCTCGTCAACCTGACGATCGGCTTCGTCAACAAGCTGACCCCGCAGATTCCGATCTATTTCATCTCCCAGCCCTTCATCATCGCCGGCGGCATGATCATCTTCTATTTTGCCGTCGGCACCATGCTGTCGTTGTTCGTCGATGGCTTTGTCGACCTGACATTGGCGAGATAGAAATGAGCCCACGCAAGGACCGCCTCCGAAAACTGGTCAAGGTGCAGGAACAGCTGAAGGCGCTGCACGAAACTCGCCACGCCACCTTCCTTGCCGCAGCCAGTGCCGCCGAGACCGAAGCCCGCGATCTGGTGGGGCATTTCGACCAAAACAATTCTCTCTCCGGCCTGTTTCCCGATCTCTACCACCGCCGCATCGCCCAGGCCGTCGTCCGCCAGGAGGCGAACTTGGCAAATGCGAAGCAAGAAGCCAGCCTCATCGCCGCCGCGACCGCCCGCACCAACATGGTCGAGCGCGCCTACAAGGATGTGCGCGACCGCGACGAGCGCGAACGCTCCGACCGCGAGCGGCTGGACATCATCGCGCAGAAGCGAAACGGAGAGTAGTGCCGGGGTGCAGAGAGTTGGCCCAAATCTATCAGGCTAATCCTCTCAATGTCCGGAATTACGGTTGCGAAGAGCGCCCATCCGCCTGTTGCTGGAATTGCCGGTCGACGTTCATGCTTACTTCAGTGACCAGCTTGCGGCGAAGAGCAACAGCGTAGTCGTTTGGTCCCTTCGGCGTTATGACAAAGGCTTGGGATCCGCCAATGACCGATTTGGCAAAATAGGATGCCAATGGTTGGTCGGGATTCTCGTCTTCCGTTGGAATAGCGATCGCGTTGATCGTGTATCCCTTGGCAATAGCGTTCAGCCTGCTCGGCTGAACGGGAAGTCCGTCGTTGTTCTCACCATTGGAAGAGATGTCGATTACTTTCTTGGCCGCCTTTCCGGGAAACTGGTCGAGCAGAAGACTTCCAACGTCGATGGCCGAAGAAACGGATGTCCCGCTTCGCCCTCTACGAATATTGCCGGTATCGCCTCTCTTGCTGATCACCGAGGCAGCCGCTTTGGCATCTTCCAGCCCACAGATGCTTGTCCACGGCAGCACGATGCGTGTGTGGCCAGGGCTCGACCATTCAAAGTAGGCCACGCTGATGCAGCCAACATAATTCCGGGTGATGGCCGCGATAATCTCGGGCGAAGTGAGCGCCGCGGCATGTCCCTCGCGCTGCAGGTCGGCAATCTCCGGATCAATCGAGGACGAGAAATCAACCGCGAATACGATGGCAACATCGACGTTGGCCGCGTGTGCCTGCGGTCCCCAAAACACCGAAGCGGCAAGCGTTCCCACCAATCTTAAATATGAACCGAACTGCTTTGCCGGCCCTCTGGCAGATCGCTTCAACGACTTCAGAATGCCCCCGCGTACCGCCTGCGCCTGCTCTTGAAAAGGGACCAATGCTGACAAGGCACCTACGTCCTGATGCACATTTCCGAACATGTTATTCTCCATCTCGACAACCGGTCGTTTTCAAAGCGGCCATTTTCAACATGTGGAAATTTGGCGAGGAGCCTTGGTCCCAACGCCGAACAGCAGCAGATCGGCCCTGGTCCATAAAAGATAACAGCCGAGCAAGGTCAGAGGCATGGCGAGTGCCGCGAAGGTGCCGCCCGACCAGACCTCCGGCAAAGCCCAGCCGAGTGCGACGCTTGTCGCCAAAATTGCGGGCAAACGGCTGGCGAGCACCGCACTACGGAAGGGATCGGGCCAGGCAGCCGGCCATAGTGGAACCGGCATGCCCGGCTTGTGGAAGGTGCTGCCGAACTTGCCCAGCGCATGCAGCAGGCCGGACGTGGCCGCAAGCAGCGGGTCGCCAAGCAGCAACAGGGCAATGCCGAGCGCGATCGCGCCTATGCCCGACAGGAGATCGCCAGCACGGTTGAGGGCGGGATCGGGAGCGTCGGGCCTTGCCCATGCCCGGTGATAGACCTCGCCGCCCCAGAAGAAGATCAGGGTAGCCAGGGTCAGCGCAACGGTGCCATGGCTGCCGGCGAAATAGTCGATCATCGCCTTGATGACGCTGCTTCCCTCATGCAAGTCGACCGGCACGGTGGCAATCTGGATTGCAAGACCTACGATGAGGCCGAGCGCGTTGCCGCTGTTGTAGTAGCCGCCGGGTCCGTTCATGCGGACGCGAAACGCCGATACCAAACGTGCGAGCGGAATTACCCGCGCCTTCATCGCAGCGACCTCGCGACACGTCCGGTCGCCATCGACACGATCGAAGCCATCGGCGCGATGCCGAGTGGCGGTCGGGTTGGGAACAAGATTCGCATCACCGGCAAGTGTCACCACGTTTCTCCAATGGACCTGAATTGAGGACGGGATTATCCCTCGCCCAGGCTGCAGGCACAGCCGCATGGGCAAGCGCCGCGTCGAAGGGAATCGGACCGGCCAGCGAGGGCGTGCGTACCCGCGGCGTTCGGTTCGACATCGCGACGGACAGGATCGCACCGAGAATGATCGCGGCACCCAGTGCGCCCGCGGGTGAGGTCCGTTCGCCAAGGAAGATCGCCGCGCCCAGCGCCCCGAAAGCCTGCCGCACTCGGCGCGTCGAGATGCGCAAGCACCATCTTTCGCGCGACATTTCCGAAGCCCCACAAAGCGGCTGCAAACAGCAGCAGCAAATTGGCTCTAGTCCTGGACACTCGCCACCCCCCGCGAGCCAAGCCCTTCGTTGACTCGCCCGCCCAATTAGCAAAGCCTAAATGGCCCACCGTTACGGCAGCGCTTGAGCGCGGGGGGCTTGCGGTTGCGAAGCGTTAGTTTTGAGTTAGAATTTCGTCAGGCTGGGGGAGAAAATGCAAAATGAGGACAGCGGCGCCACAAATAGAATCTCACTCTTCGGTGGTTTCCGGATCGAAAATGGAACAGCGGATCCGCTCCGGCTAACAGGGAAACGGGGCCCTGCGATCGTTGCTTATCTGGCCCGGTGTCATGGCATGGCAGCGACACGGGAGAGACTGGCTGATCTGTTTTGGGGTGACAGCGATAGCGAACACTCGCGCAACAGCCTGCGGCAAACCCTCAGCGTCCTGCGCCGTGATCTGTCACGCGCAGGTGTGGATCTTATCCAGTCCCGCGGGGAATTGATCGGCCTCGCGCCAGACGCGGTCCGGGTTGACGTTGAAGAATTCGAAGCAGGGCTCTCGGCCCGTTCCGTGCAGGAACTCGAAAAGGCTCTGGCGAACTACACGGGGCCGTTCCTCGACGGGCTTTATCTGGGAAGCAATGGGTTCGATGACTGGGTCGCATCCGAACGCGACAGGCTGCTGAGCCGCGCACTTGAGGCCTTCGAAAAATTGGCACACCTCGTCGACGCGGAAGCCGGGGTCATCCTGGCCGATCGTGTTCTGGCCATGGAACCGACGCGGGAAGAATCCTATCGACTCAAGATGGAATTGCTCCTCGCATGTGGCCAACGCGACAGGGCGCTCAGGACATACGAGGCTTGCAGAAGCATGCTGAAGAAGGAGTTCGGCGTCGACGTAGGCCCGCAGACGCGAGCGCTTTGGCAATCCGTGCTGTCTGCCGCCGACACGGCGTCAAATGTACAGTCGGCAAATACTGCTCCAGCCAGCCAGCGCCTCGGGCGTCCATCGATCAGCGTTGCCGACTTCATCAATCTGACCGGAAAGCAAGGCGACGACTTTTTCGCCAAGGGGCTCGTCCAGGACATCACCACGGCCCTCTCCGAGGTAGCCGACTATGTCGTGCTCTCCGCGCTTCCGCTCGTTGAGAAAAACGACCCTGCCGAAGAAGCCAAAATCCCGGGGATGCTCCGGGCGCGATACGTGCTCAGCGGCAGCGTCCAGAGATCCGGCAACGGGCTGAGGGTGAACATCCAGCTTGTCGATGCCGCCGGCGGCCACAACGTCTGGGCCCAGAAGTTCGACGGCCACTCCGAGAACGCGCTGGAATTCCAGGACAAGATCGCACAGGCTGTTGTCCTGGCAGTGATCCTCGACCTTCAACTGACCAACTGGAAAGTCCGCGACAAGAGCCCGCCTGGTCCCCCTGAAGTGCGCAGGTTGGTGAACGAAGCTCTCATGAAGTATTTTGAGATGACCCGGGACTCGCTGTTGGTCGGGTTGGAGCTTGCCGAGAAGGCTGTCTCGATAGGTCCCGACAACGCTCGTGCGAAGCGGACGCTCTCGATCATAATTTCCATGGGCGTGGCGTTTGGCTCGCTGCCCCGGGAGCCGGGTCAGATCGAGCGTGCGGTCGAGCTTGCGGAAGCAGCGGTACGGGCGGTGCCTGACGACGAAATTGCCCGCTGCATCCTGTCATTCGCTCTCGAAAGTTCCGGCCGTATCGACGAGGCGATCGCCGAATGCCAACATGCGATCAGCCTCAACCCAAGCTATCCGACCGGCCACGGCGACATTTCGATGCTCTTTGCGTTGCGTGGACAGGTCGGTGAGGCGGTGCGTGAGGCCAACGAGGCAATCCGGCTCGGAACGCATGACGTCATCGACTTCTGGCGTCACCATGGCCTGGTTGTTGCATTGTTCGCCGGCGGAGACGATCGGCGGGCGCTCGAAGTCGCCCGAAGGGTGGTCAGGACAAAGCCGGGATTCGTTCGCGGCGCCCTTTACTGGGCCGCGGCCGCGGCGGCAACCGGGAACAACGAAGAGGCCTCGCGGGCCATCCATCATTGCCTGTCACAACTTCCACATCTCAACCTGGGTAATGTCTGCCCCGGCTTTGTGCCTCGCTATGTGAAGGACCATCATCACGCGAGATTCCTTGAAATGCTGTCGAGGGCTGGCCTTCCTGCTTCCTAGTCGAACCTGGCTACGCGACCGGAATCCGGAGAAACCAGATCAGGCCTGCCGCTTGGCAAGCCTGCCACAAGCTTGTTGAGGCATTGTCTGGCTAAGGAAAACCGACAAAAGGCGGACTTTCTTGGCGATTTCACCACCCAGCGACATCGTTATGGATGTGGCCCGAGCCGTCGACCCGACGGATATCGAGGCCGCCCGTGCCGCGCTGACAAAGCGGGCCGGCGGTGCTTTGGGCACGTTCTCGGTAGACACCGCCGCTTCGGTCGATGCCGGCTCGATCCTGTCGCGCGCCACCGCCGACAAGGCCGCCGCGTCAACCGACCCCGCCAAGAAATTCAAGAAATTCGAGGCGATGGTGCTGCAGACCTTCATCCAGAACATGCTGCCCAAGGACACCGAAGGCGTCTATGGCAAGGGCCTGGCTGGCGATATGTGGAAATCGCAGCTTGCCGAGCGGGTGGCCGACGTCATGGCAGAACGCGGCGGCATCGGCATCGCCAAGTCGATGCTCGCCGACCACTACCTCGAAGGCAAGCGCGTCGTGCCGGTCGGTCCGGTTTCGGGCGGGCCGGAAAAGACCGAGATCGATCAACAGAACAGCCTGTCGACCTCGCTGGTGCATGAATTGCAGCGCAGGGCGGCGCGGTCGATCACCGGTGACGAGGCGACCATCAAGACAGACATCAAGATCTAGGGCATGCGCCGGAACCGGGAACCGGTTTTGGGAAAGATCATGCTCAACCACCGAGATAGTGCGTATCCGAGTTTCAATCTAACCAGACCGGGATTTTCATGGCCGACTTTTCGGAATTCACCCCCAACCTGCCAGCCCGCACGACCACGTCGGAAGCGCCGATCCCGTTCGCGCGGCCTGGCAACCTCGCCGCCATCATCGGCCGCATCGAGGAAGTGGTCGAGGAAGAGACGGCCGGCATCCGCAACGCCACCAACTACGATCTCAAGGCGTCGAACGCCCGCAAGAGCCGCTACCTCTACGAGCTGACCCGCGCCATGAAGGGCGGCAGCGAAGCCGAATTCCTCGAACAGCACCGCGAGGGCCTGACCCGGCTGCGCCAGAAGCTGGCGAAGAACGAGGCAGCGATCCTGGCGCACCTCAGCGCGGTCAACGAAGTTGCCAGCCTGCTGCGGCACGCCATCCAGCGCGCGGAAACCGACGGCACTTATTCCGCCGGCGAGTTCGGCTGGATAAAGGCATGATGCCGAACGCAAGGGACACATCGGCGATCCTGCCCAGGCTAGAGGGGAGTGCCGCGTTGCCATTGCAAGGGAATGACCAAGGGGATGGCAAGGCCTGATGATCAAGGTCATCGCCATAGCCGTCTGGATCTGCGCCGCCACGCTGGGAGCCGTGTTCTATTCCTTCCAGGCGGCCGGTGAGCGCGGTGTCGGCGAAAAGCCGAAGCCGATGCTGGGCGGCCTCGACTACGTCAAGACCGACATCATTTCGGTGCCGCTGATCCGCGATTCCCAGATCGGGGGCTATTTCCTGACCAAGCTCGTCTACACGGTCGAACCCGAGCAGATAAAGAAGCTGTCCATTCCGGCGGAAGCGCTGATCACCGACCAAGTCTACTCCTACCTTTATTCCAATCCGCAGATCGACTTCACCAACAAGGCGACGATCGATCTCGATGCCTTCCGTGCAGCGATCCGCGATACCGTCAACGCGCGTGTCGGCGCACCCTTGGTGCATGAGGTTTTGATCGATCAGGTCAATTTCCTCTCGAAGGACGAAATCCGCGACAACTGGCTGCGCCGCAAGAAAAGCGAGACGGCGAGCGAAATGACCAAGCCGTTCAAGGAACACTGAGTTGCCCAGCTCACAGGCCCCGATCGCATCGGGCCTCAGCCGCCGCGAGGGCAGGAACCAGCCACCGGAATCCGCGTTGACGTAAACGTCAACCCAAAGCTATATGCGGCAACGACCGTGATCGCGAAACCGCGGCATGGGCTTCGGCTGGATCGAAGCGCCGTTGCGAGACAGATGCAACCAGACAAGGAGAACAGCGTGAGCGTTCAGGAGATTGCCGAGAAGATCAAGTCGCGCGTGGCAAGCAGCGGGTTCGATCGTTCCGTAAAATTCGACACCGGCAGCGACGGCGTCATCGTCATCGACGGCGCGACCGTTTCGACATCAGATGCACCCGCCGACTGCACCATCAAGCTCTCGCTTGACGATCTGGATTCGCTGATCGCTGGCGACCTGAACCCAACCATGGCGTTCATGACCGGCAAGATAAAGGTCGAAGGCGACATGACCGTCGCCATGGCGCTCAGCCAGTTGATCGGCTGAAGGCATCCAGACAAGAAAACGCCGCCAGATGGGCGGCGTTTGAGGCGGCTTGAAGCATCAGGCCGCCGAATTCAGTTCCAGCGCCTTCAGCTTGCGGCCGGCAGCCTTCAGCGTGCCGTGCACGCCGTCAAGCGCGCCTTCCACCAGTTCCAACGCCAGCAAGCGGTGCCGCTCATAGGGCCCCGGCATGGCGAGCGAACCGGTCCCGGCAGCCGAGAAGCCGAAGCGTCCATAATAGGGTGCATCTCCGACCAGCAGGATCGCCGCGTGGCCAAGACGCGCCGCCTCGGCGATAGCATGGCGCATCAGCGCCGAGCCGATGCCGGCGCTCTTGAGGGACGGATCGACGGCGAGCGGGCCAAGCAGCAGCGCGGCCTTGCCGCTCTCGCCCAGCGTGACATCCCACAGCCGCACCGTGCCAGCCACACCGCCCGATGCAACGCGTGCAACGAAGGCCAGGCCTTCCGAAGGCCGACGGCCGCGCCGCAGCTTCTCCGACGACTTTTTCCGCCGCTTCGGCCCCATGGCCTCGTCCAACAGGGCTTCACGCGCGGCGATGTCAGTCGCGGTTTCGGCAACAATGGCAATGGCGCTCTCTCCCTCAAGGGGGGAGATTCCGCGCGCAGCGCCGTCAACGATAAAATTTGCAATGTCCATTTCCGCAATCCTTCACGAGCGGAGACTGTTCCACAGGCGAGCCCGGGCGGGCGATCTGTTCGCCCGCGCCGGATGATCTGACCGTTCTTTCGAACCGTCAGATCACGTAGGATCGGAGAGGCTCGAAGCCGTTGAAGGCGACCGCCGAGTAGGTGGTCGTGTAGGCGCCGGTGCCTTCGATCAGCACCTCGTCGCCGATCGTCAGCGACAAAGGCAGCGGATAGGGCGTCTTCTCGTACATCACGTCGGCCGAATCGCAGGTCGGGCCGGCGAGCACGCAGGGCGCGGTCTCCGTGCCGTCATGCGCGGTGACGATCGGGTAGCGGATCGCCTCGTCCATCGTCTCGGCCAGACCGCCGAACTTGCCGATGTCGAGGAACACCCATCGCACATTGTCGTTGGCTGCTTTCTTCGAGATCAGCACGACTTCCGACTTGATGACGCCGGCATTGCCGACCATGCCACGGCCCGGCTCGATGATGGTCTCGGGAAGCGCATTGCCGAAATGCTTGCGCAGCGCCGAGAAGATCGCCTGGCCATAGGCCTGGGCTGCCGGCACGTCACGCAGATAGCGCGTCGGGAAACCGCCGCCCATATTGACCATCTTCAAGACGATGCCTTCCTCGGCGAGCGTCGCAAACACCACCTTGGCGTCGGCCAGTGCACGGTCCCAGGCGGTCAGGTCGGTCTGCTGCGAGCCGACATGGAACGACACGCCATAGGCATCGAGGCCGAGCCCCTTGGCATGGCGCAGCACGTCGACGGCCATCGCCGGCACGCAGCCGAACTTGCGCGACAGCGGCCACTCGGCGCCCTCGCCATCGGTCAGCACGCGGCAGAACACGCGCGCGCCGGGAGCGGCACGGGCAATCTTCTCGACCTCTTCGACGCAATCGACGGCGAACAGGCGGATGCCGAGCTGGTAGGCGCGTGCGATGTCACGTTCCTTCTTGATGGTGTTGCCGAAGGAGATGCGGTCCGCCAGCGCACCGGCGTCCATCGCCATCTCGACTTCGGCAACGGAAGCGGTGTCGAAGGACGAGCCCATCGCAGCAAGCAGGCGCAAGATTTCCGGCGCCGGGTTTGCTTTCACCGCATAGTAGATCTTGGAATCGGGGAGTGCCTTCTCGAAGGCGCGGAAATTGTCGCGCACGACATCGAGGTCGACGACGAGGCAGGGGCCGGACGGACGTCGGGTGGCGAGGAAGTCAAGGATGCGCTGGGTAGCCATCGGGTCTCTCCATCAGCGCCTTTCGGCGCGCAATAAGGCTGCGGAACGCGGGCTGTCAGCCTCGCGAACACGCGGTGGACAAAGGCGAGACGGAAATCCATGGAACCAGCCGGTGGAGACCCCGGAACCATGAAGCGCCGTCTCGCGGCGGTGAACCTTGGCCTTGCCCGGCCTCGGTTCGCTTTGTCTGCCTTGGCTTGGATGGGAGACCCGTCCGCACTGCCGGCAATGAAGGTGTGCCTCTTCAGTAACCCCGGTTTTTGGACAACCGGCAGAACACCAGAAAGGCCCGCACCGTCGTTGCTTCAAGGTGTCCTCGGGCTGGCGGTTGGCCGCTAGACCGACTGGAGGGGTTGGCTCCAGTTACCTTACCGATTTCCCTCACCATTCGAGGATCGGCGGACACCCACAGGCACGTGCGACTTTGGGCAAGGGCGATATATGGCTGGTTGCCGTCACAATCAATAAAAATCGTATCCCAGGTTGTAAAATTTCTGGCATCGAACGATGTTGCGGCAACCGTATCCGGATATCGAACGATGACAGGCACGCACGGCCCTCTCAACGCCTTTCTCGATCTTCGTCAGATGCCGGTGGCACATGCCGAGCTCGGCCCGCTGGCCGGCCTGCGGCTGGCCGTCAAGGACATCTACGACGTCGCCGGCTACCGCACCGGTTGTGGCAATTTGCAGAAATTCGCCGCAAGCCACATCGTCTCGCGCACCGCACCTGCCGTGCAGATGATTCTCGATGCCGGCGCGCGCTTCGTCGGCAAGACGCAGACCGACGAGCTTGCCTTCGCGCTGTTCGGCCAGAATGCGCATTTCTCGTTTCCGGTGAACCCGGCAGCGCCCGACCGCGTCACCGGCGGCTCGTCATCGGGGTCGGCGGCGGCGGTGGCGGGCAGGCTGGCCGACATCGCCACCGGCTCCGACACCGGCGGCTCGATCCGCGCGCCGGCGAGCTTTTGCGGATTGATCGGGCTGCGCACCACGCATGGCCGCATTTCGCTCGATGGCACGATGAAGCTGGCGCCGAGCTTCGACACGTTCGGCTGGTTCGCCGACGACATCGAGACCTATGAGACCGTCGGCAAGCTGCTGCTTGGCCGCGACCCGCACCAGCACACACTCGACCGGCCGCTGGCACTGGATTGGCTGGACGCGCTGGTCGCCCGCCCGGCGATTGCCGAATATGCCGGAATGAAGGCGTTGGCGAGCGCGGTCTTCGGCCCGCTGGCGACGCCAGCAATCCGCTTCACCTCATCTGCGGATGAACTCTACTGGTGCTTTCGCCGGCTGCAGGCCAAGGAGGCCTGGGCGGTGCATGGCGAATGGATCACAAGCGGTGAGCGCGACCTTGGCCCCGGTGTTGAAGAGCGCTTCGGCTTTGGCCGTGCCGTCGACGACAAGACGGCCCAGGCCGAGAAGGTGCGCCGGCTGACCTTTCGCGACGAACTGAGCGCCATGCTCGGCAAGGACGGCTTCCTTGTCCTGCCGACGGTTCCGGGCCCAGCACCCTACGTGGACAGCACGCCGAAGCAATTCCAGGCCTATCGCGAACGGGCGCTCCAACTTCTGTGCCTGGCCGGCCTGTCCGGCTTTCCGCAAATCACCTTGCCCATCGGCGCGGTCGCCGGCGCCCCGTTCGGCCTGTCGCTGCTTGGGCCTTCCGGCAGCGACATTGCCCTGATACGGCTCGGCCGGAAACTTCTCGACGCGGCACGAAAGGCCTGACCATGGACACACTGACCCGCATGCGTGCCTTCATCGATGTGGTCGAGGCCGAAGGCTTTTCGGCGGCGGCGCGCAAGATCGGCCGCTCCAAGGCTCTTTTGTCGAAATATGTGCGCGAGCTGGAGGACGAACTCGGCGCGCTGCTGCTCAACCGCACCACGCGCCAGTTCTCGATGACCGAGGCCGGCCACACCTATTACCGGCGCGCCTCGGAGATCGTGCGCGAGGTCGACAGCTTGGCCGACGCCGTGCGTGAATCCTCCGGCGACGTGCGCGGCCGGATCAAGCTGTCGGCGCCGCGCACCTTCGCCGACGCGCCGATCGGCCAGTCGCTGATCGATTTTGCCAAGCAGCATCCTGACATCGTGCTCGACATCCAGCTCGACGACCGCTTCGTCGATCTGGTCGAGGAGGGCTTCGACCTTGCGGTGCGCATCTCGCGGCTGGAGAACTCGTCGCTGATCGCCAGGCGGCTGGCGCCGTTTTCGATAAAGCTCTGCGCCTCTCCCGAACTGATCGCCAAGCATGGCACGCCGACACGGCCGCAGGATCTCAGCCGCATGCCCTGCATCGTCGACACCAATGGCCGCGGATTGAACAACTGGCCGTTCAAGGGCGACAATGGCGATCCGGTGAGCGTTTCGGTGTCGGGTCCGATCGAGGTCAACAGCCCGATGACGGCGAGAGCCGCGGCCGTGTCTGGGTTGGGGTTCACCGTCCTGCCGGATTTCATCGCCGCGCCCGACCTAGCAAGCGGTCAGCTGGTGGCGGTGATGGATGACCGCATCCTGTCGGGCGGCGGCATTTTCGCCGTCTACCCGCACCGCCGCTATCTCCCGGCGAAAGTACGCGTCTTCGTCGACTTCCTGGTGCAGTGGTTCAGGACGCGTGAAGCTGCCTGACCCACTTCAGCCGAGTAGCGGTCCCAATTTCGCCCCCTTTCTGGTAACTCTCGACATCTCTCCGAGGCCGATGGAATCGCGACCGAGAATGCACCTGAAACGGCACGCAATCATGCTGGCTTCGGCCTTGACGGCGATCTTTGCCGCCACTGGACCGGCTTATGTGCATCCGCACGTCTTCGCCGAGGCACGTCTTGACGTGATCCTCTCCCCGGATCACCAAAGCGTGAAGGCGCTGCGCCATCTCTGGCGCTTCGACGATCTGTTCTCCTCGACGGTGATGATGGAGTTCGACAAGAACTCCGACCTGAAGCTCGACGACAAGGAACTGAAGGATGTCGCCGACACGGTCCATGCCTCGCTGGCTGAGTTCAATTACTTCCAGCTCGTCACCGTCGACGGCAAGGACGTGGCGATGACGCCGCCGCCGCATCTGATGGCCAATTTCGACAACGACCAGTTGATCATCCTGTTCGAGTCCGAGCCGAAGGTGCCGATCAAGCTCAACGGCAAGATCGACATCGGCGTCTACGATCCGACCTTCTACACGGCGATCGACTTCACCGAGGATTCCAACATCACGGTTGAAGGCCTGCCATCGAACTGCACCAGCAAGGTGATCCGTCCGGACCCGGACGAGGCGATCAAGGAAAACCAGAAGACCCTCACCGATGCCTTCTTCAACGATCCGACCGGCACCGACATGAGCAAGATCTTCGCCACCAAGCTCGAACTGACCTGTCAGCCAGAAGGATGAAGCCGGTGACGAAACCGTCCCTGCGTTTGGCATTCGGCCTGTTGGCCGTCACTGTTGTCATGATGCATTTTGCCAACACCGCTCATGCCCAGAGTTCGCTCGGCATCGGCGTCAATGACGGCATGGCGCCCACCACCGGCCCGTTTGCCCACATCCTGATGTGGATCAACCTGCGGCAGCAGGAATTCTATCGTGCGCTGGCAACCGCGATGAAGGCGATGCGCCAGGACGGCAGCAAGATCTGGATACTCATCGGCCTGTCCTTCGCCTACGGCATTTTCCATGCCGCCGGCCCCGGCCACGGCAAGGCGGTGATCTCGTCCTACATGGTGGCCAATGAAGTGGCGCTGCGGCGCGGCATCCTGCTGTCCTTCGTCTCGGCGCTGCTGCAGGGCCTGACGGCGGTCGCGGTGATGGGGGTGGCCTATTTCGTCCTGCGCGGCACCACCATCTCGATGACCGACGCGGCCTGGTTCATGGAGATCATGAGCTTTGCCCTCGTCACCCTGTTCGGCGCCTGGCTTTTGTGGCGCAAGCTCGGCCCGTCCATCCTGCGCCTGTTTGGAAAAGGGCCCGCCTACAGCCTGTCGGCGGCCCATGCGGGTCATTCGCATGGCGGCCATTCGCATGGGGGCCATTCTCACGTCGGTCATTCGCACACCGGTCATTCGCACGCTGCTCACGACCATTCAGCGCATGCCCATTCACATGCGCTTCACGCCCATGCCGATCACAACCATGCGGTACAGGACCATTCCCATGACCACGGCGCGCACGATCACGATCATCATGACCATGCGCATCACGATCACGCGGCGGGCGAGGTCTGCGACACTTGCGGCCATTCGCACGCACCCGATCCGGCACTGCTGTCGGGCGACCGCTTCGACTGGCGCACGGCCTGGTCGGCAGTGGCGGCGGTCGGCATCCGCCCCTGCTCCGGCGCGCTGATCGTGCTCAGCTTCGCGCTTCTCAACGGGCTCTGGCTCGGCGGCCTGCTGTCGGTTCTGGCAATGTCGCTGGGAACCGCGATCACCGTTTCGGCGCTGGCCACACTCGCGGTGACCGCCAAGAACTGGGCGGTGTATTTCGCCGGCGACGGCCGCATGGGCAACCGCATCCACTCGATCGTCGAGATCGGCGGCGCGGCCTTCGTGTTCCTGTTCGGGCTGTTGCTGTTGTCGGCGAGCCTGGCGGCTGGCGGATGATGCCAGCGCCGCCGCGAGGCTCGGAGCTTAACCCGCGATCTTGCCGCCGAGCTCGTCCTCGATATGCGCGCGGATGATCTCGTCAAAACTCTTTTCGGCAGTGAAGCCAAGTTCCCTCGAGCGCCGCGCCTCGAACCGGGTCGGCCAGCCCTTGACGATCGCCCAGATCGTCGCGTCCGGCTCCTCGCGGATCAGTTTCACCACCTTTGGCCCGGCGATGCGTTCCAGCGCCTCGATCTGCTCGCCGACGGTGACGGCGACGCCGGGCATCGTCAGGTTGCGGCGAGGGCCGACGGCGCTGCCGTCGATCGCTGCCGCATGGATCAGGAAATTGACCGCCGAGCGCGGGCTGGCATGGGTGTGCACGACCGAGCGTGGCACCGGCAGGATCGCCTCCTGGCCGCTCAAGGGCTCGCGGATGATGCCTGAGAAGAAGCCCGAGGCCGCCTTGTTCGGCTTGCCCGGCCGCACACAGATGGTCGGCAGCCTGATGCCGATGCCGTCGAAGAAGCCGCGCCTGGAATAATCGGCCAGCAGTGCTTCGCTCATCTGCTTCTGGGTGCCGTAGGAGGTCAGCGGCGTCGGATGGAATTCATCAGGAATGACATCCGGGAACGGCGCGCCGAACACCGCGATAGACGAGGTGAAGACGACACGCGGCGCAAAGCCCGCCAGCCGGATGGCATCGAACAGCGCCCGTGTGCCGTCTAGATTGACGCGGTAGCCGAGATCGAAATTGGCTTCCGCCTCGCCCGACACGATGCCGGCGAGATGGAAGACAACATCGGGGCGCGATGCAACCAGGCGCTCAGTGGCACCCGCCTCGGCGAGGTCGCCGGTGTGGAGGGTGACGCTGACGCCGTCCATGCTAGGTGCCTGCGGCGGCACGATATCGTGCAGGTCGAGCGCGGTGATCTTGCCGCCGCGCAGCGTGCCGTCCTTGGCCAGCCGGGCGATAAGCTTGCGGCCGACCATGCCTGCGGCACCGGTGATCAGAATGCGCATATCGAAGGTCCCTTATTTACCTATTTGCCCTGGTTTTTGCGCTGGTTGCGGGCCCGCAGCCAGAACACCGAGAAGAATGCCAGCACGAAGACGATGCCAAAGGCGCCGGCCAGCACGGTCGAGAGGCTGCCGAGAGCCAACATTACGGTCGGCAGATAGTAGGCGCCGATACCGAACAGAAGCATGATCCACACCGCGGCGATAACGGCATTCCTGGTGTCGCGGTCCATCACGCCACACCAGGGCAGCGGGTGTTCATCAAGCTGGTTTTCAAGGTTTTGCAACTCCTGCGGCAGGACCAATCGACATCAATCGATCGGTCCTAGTGATGGTGGTCGTGATGCGCGGCCGCGTCATGCTCGTGCCCGTGGTCGTGATCGTCGTGGTCATCGCCATCGTCGGCGCACTGTCCGAATTCCGATTCCACGGTGGCATGGCTGATGCCGTGCTCGCTGGCAAGCCGCTTCTTGACGGCGCTGACCGCCTGATAGGCATCGACGCTCTCCTCGAGGCAGGCATGCAGCGTCGCCATATTGCTAGTCCCGTCGAGCGACCAGACATGCATATGATGCACTTCGCGCACCCCCAGGACCGTCGCCTCGATGTCCCTGGCGATCAGATCGCGGTCGAGGCTTGGCGGCACGCCCTCGAGGAGGACATGGGCGGCTTCACGCATCAATGACCACGCCGTGTACAGGATCAGCAACGAGACCAGGACCGACAGGATCGGGTCGATCGGCGTCCAGCCGGTCGCCAGGATGACCAGCGCGGCGACGATGGCCGCGGCCGAGCCGAACAGGTCGCCAAGCACGTGCAGGATGGCGCCGCGCATGTTCAAGCTCTCTCGGTCGCCGCCATGCAGCACGAAGAACGAGCCGATGTTGACCAGCAGGCCGAGGGTCGCCACCACCAGCATCGGCCCACCAAGCACCGGCGCCGGCGCCTGCAGGCGCCCCCACGCCTCATAGACGATCCACAGCGCGATGACGAAGATGGCAATGCCGTTGGTATAGGCCACCAGCGTCTTGGCCCGGCCGAAGCCGTAGGTGAGACGACCGGTCGCCGGTCGCCCCGCAAGATGAAACGCATACCAGGCAAGGCCGAGCGCGATCGAATCGGCGAGCATGTGGCCGGCATCGGCCAGCAGCGCCAGCGACCCGGTGAGGATGCCGCCGAGCGCTTCGGCGATCATGAAGCCGCCGGTCAGGCAGGCTGCGATCAGCACGCGCTTCTTGTCGGTCGAACCATGCACATGGCCAGCGCCGTGATCATGCCCGCTGTGATCGTGGGTATGTGCCAATGGCAACTCCCGTTACGCGCCTGATCTCACGCCCCGAACTGCGCGCGAAAATCCTCGAGCCGTCGCTTCTGCTGGCCGTCGCCATCGAAATTGGCCGGGTCGAGCCACGCTTCATAGGCTTTGCGTAAGGCCGGCCACTCCTTGTCGATGATCGAATACCATGCCGTATCGCGGTTTTCACCCTTGACGATGAGATGCTGGCGGAAAATGCCCTCGAACTTGAAGCCGAACCGTTCGGCCGCCCGCTTCGAAGGCTCGTTGCGGTTGTTGCACTTCCATTCGTAGCGGCGATAGCCGAGCTCGTCGAAGATGTATTTCATGAACAGGAACTGCGCTTCGGTCGCTCCCGGCTTGCGCGAGATGAGCGGACCCCAATAGATGTTGCCGATCTCGATGACCCCGTAGGCTGGATCGATGCGCATCAGCGTCTGGCGTCCGGCGACCTTGCCGCTGGCCTTGTCGATGACGGTGAAGAACAGGGGATCCTCGCTGGCCTCGACCTTGTCCAGCCATGGCTGGAAGGCGGCGCGCGTCTCCGGCGGATAGTCGGGCAGCCAGGCGAAGCGGCCGTCGACATCGGACACGGAGGACGCTTCGTAGAGGCCGTCGCCGTGTCTTGCAGCACTCAGCGGCTCGAGCCGGACATAGCTTCCGTCGATGGCCTTGCGTTCCGGACGCGGGCGTGGCTGCCAATTCGCAAGATTTTCCGACACCAAAAACTCCAATCCGTTTGACTTTTGCGGCCCAAGGCTCACAAAAACGCGACCCAACAGCAAGAACCACACGGATGGGAAAAATGCTCCACACGATTTCGGCCTTCGACCGTCTTGGCGAGGAAAACGCCTTTGCCGTGCTGGCGCGGGCGACGGCGCTGGCGAGCCAAGGCCGCGACATCGTCAATCTCGGCATCGGCCAGCCCGACTTCAAGACGCCGCAGCATATCGTCGAGGCGGCGATCAAGGCGCTGCGCGACGGCCACCACGGCTACACGCCGGCCAATGGCCTTTTGGCGACGCGCGAGGCAGTGGTGCGTCGCACGCTGACTACCACAGGCATCGAGGTATCGCCCGAAGCTGTGATGATCCTGCCCGGCGGCAAGCCGACCATGTTCGCCGCGATCCTGATGTTCGGCGAGCCTGGCGCCGAGATCCTCTATCCCGACCCAGGCTTCCCCATCTATCGTTCGATGATCGAGTTCACTGGTGCGGCGCCTATTCCCGTGCCGATGCGCGAGGAGAACGGCTTTGCCTTCTCCGCCGAGGAGACGCTGGCGCTGATCACCTCGAAGACCAGGCTGATGATCCTCAACTCGCCGGCCAACCCGACCGGCGGCGTCACGCCGCGCGCCGAGATCGAGAAGCTGGTCAAGGGGTTGGAGAAGCACCCCGACGTCGCCATCCTTTCAGACGAGATCTACGACGTCATGACCTATGACGGCGAGACGCATTGCTCGCTGCTTGCCTTTCCCGAGATCCGCGACCGGCTGATCGTGCTCAACGGCTGGTCGAAGACCTGGGCGATGACCGGCTGGCGCATGGGCTGGTCGATCTGGCCAAATGGCGACAAGGGCGCCCATCTCTACGACAAGGTGCGCAAGCTGGCGGTCAATTGCTGGTCCTGCGTCAACGCGCCGAGCCAGTTCGCCGGCATCGCGGCCATCGACGGCCCGCAGGACGACGTCGACAAGATGATGCGCGCCTTCAACCGCCGCCGGAAGATCGTTGTCGAGGGATTGAACGCCCTGCCCAACATTTCCTGCATCACGCCCAAGGGCGCGTTCTATGCCTTCCCCAACGTCTCGAAGACCGGCTGGAAGGCAAAGAAGCTCGCTTCGGCGCTGCTCGACGAGGCCGGCGTGGCCTTGATCGGCGGCCCCGATTTCGGCATTCTCGGCGAAGGCTATATCAGGCTCTCCTACGCCAATTCCGAGGAGAATATTTTGCGCGCGCTGGAACGGATCGGGGCGTTCCTGGCGAAGTGAGCTTCAAAGCGGGCCCGTGGCCTCTTTCCGGGTGGTTGCGACTGCAGACAATGATGGGTGTCATGATCCGTCCGGAGACGCATGGCCAGGGCTGGGCGTGCGCCTTGGGAAAAGCTACGCTCCCCTGGACCAGGATCGAAGCAGGTGCCTCAGATGTTCTATGCAATCCTTGCCTATCACGTGGAAGATGCGATCAAGGCGCTGACGCCGCAGGAAGATGCGGCGCTGATGGCGGACCTGCTGAAGATCAACACCCGGCTTCATGAGGAAGGCACGCTTGGACCGTCCGCGCGTCTGGGGGCGACAAAGGATGCTTGCACGCTGCGCGGCCCGGGCGATGGCATAATCATCGACGGCCCTTTCGCCGAAACGAAGGAACAGCTTCTCGGTCTCTATGTCGTCGACTGCGCGACGCGCGACGATGCGGTCGCGATCGCCCGCGACCTTCGCCGCGTCAATCCGACCGCCGTTTACGAGATCAGGCCCATTCTGCTTTTCAAGCCCGGTGTGCCGCTGGCGGGGAAATAACTACCCACGTCCGACAAACGGCATCTTGGTCGCCATCACCGTCATGAACAGCACATTGGCGTCGAGCGGCAGGCTGGCCATATGGACGACGGCGTCGGCCACGTGCTGAACGTCCATCACCGCTTCGGCTGATATCGAGCCGTTGGCCTGCGGCACGCCGACCGTCATTGGCTGCGCCATGTCGGTCAGCGCATTGCCGATGTCGATCTGGCCGCAGGCGATGTCATAAGGCCGGCCGTCGAGCGCCAGCGTCTTGGTCAGTCCGGTGATGGCATGCTTGGTCGCTGTGTAGGGGACCGAGCCCGGACGTGGCGCATAGGCCGACACCGAACCGTTGTTGATGATGCGGCCGCCCATCGGCCTCTGCTTGCGCATGGCGCCGAAGGCTGCGCGCGCGCACAGGAACGAACCGGTGAGGTTGACGCCGACGATATCGTTCCACACTGCGACTGGGATCTCGTCGATCGGCGTCGACTTGTAGCCCATGCCGGCATTGTTGAAGAGCAGGTCGACACGGCCGAAGGCCTCCGCCACCGTCTCGAACAGATCGTCGACCTGCTCAGCCTTGGAGATATCGCAGGCAACCGCCAATGCCTTGGCATCGGTGGGACCGGCCTCGGCCACCGCTGCATCCAGCACGGATTTGCGGCGTCCGCAGAACACCGTGTTCCAGCCGGCCTTGAGCAGCGCCGTGGCGACGCTCTTGCCGATGCCCGTGCCGGCGCCGGTGACGATGGCTGTTTTTTGCTCGATCATGACTGTCCTCCGTGACGTCTCAGCCATCGCAAATGATCGCAGCCGTGACAAGCCGGACAGGTGCAAGAACACACCTGCCGACAAAAAGGGCGGTCATTGGCGACCGCCCTGATCTGAACCGGGCTTGGGAGGAGGAAAGCCGATCCGACTGTGTAGAATGATGCGCTTGCTAAGTTAACGAAAGGTTAACACGAAGAAGGCGGCCTGTGCCGTTTTGGCCTACCAGCGCGGATTGGGTGAGGTCCCGGCCTTGGCTGGCACCTTGGCTGCCGAAACGGTCGCCTCGACATGGTCGACCAGCGCATCCGGCAAGCCAAGCCGGCCGGCAAGCAGGTCGAGATATCCGCGCTCGGCGCGTGTGTCGGGATCGATGGTCAGGCGCGACGCTGTATAGAGTTCGAGCTTCTGCGCGTCGGTCATGGCGCCGGCCACCAGCGTGTCGAGGTTGAGCGGGCTTGCCAGCTCCGCCATCAGGAATTTTTCGGCATCGGAGCCTATGCCGGCCACGCTGAGCTTGCCGGCGATCTTCTGGCGCTCGTCATCGTCGATATGGCCGTCGGCCTTCGCTGCCGAGATCATCGCCCGCACCAGGGTCAACGTGAAATCGTCCTCGCCCTGTGGCGCCTGCGACGGGTGGAAAGCAGTGTCCTCGGGCGGCGGCAGCAATTCCGGTTCGCCGCCCGCTGGCGCTGCGGCCGGTGCGTTGCCTGCCTTGTAGTTCTGGTAGGCCTTGTAGGCGAGGCCGCCGATCGCGGCCAGTCCACCAAGCTTCACCGCAGCGCCCGTCACCCCACGGCCGGCGCCGGTTCCGAGCAGCACGGCGGCCAGTGCGCCGGCGGCCAGCGGATTGTCCTTGGCCATCTGCACGGCCTGATCGGCCTTGTCGCGGACGGTGCCGCTGGTGCCAGGGATTTGCGAACCGAGCAGATCGTCGAGAAGCTTCTTGGGATCGAACATTCAATGCCTCCAGGATTTGCCCGGCCGAACGGGCAGGTTTCGAACGTCGCAGAGGTAAGTCCCGTACCCCAGCATTACAATGACAGACCCTCGCTTGCCGCAACCGTCGGACCTAAGATCCGATATGCCGACCCCTGCCCCGTGCTGCGGCGAGTTCGACCTGCCGCTGTCGCTCGGCATAACGCTGACGGTCCTCGTCCGAACGCGCATCGAAGCAACGCGGGCACGAAACACCGGCAGAAAATTTGGGCGACGTCAGGTCACTCGGCGTCAGCGGATGGCGGCAGGCGCGGCAGAGTTCCGCTTCACCCTCGGCGAGGCCGTGCGACACCGAAACCCGCTCGTCGAAGACGAAGCACTCGCCCTGCCAGAGGCTCTGTTCCGGGGGAACCTCCTCGAGATATTTGAGGATGCCGCCCTTGAGGTGAAACACATCCTCGAAGCCGAGCGACCTGACATAGGCGGTCGCCTTTTCGCAGCGAATACCGCCGGTGCAGAACATCGCGACCTTGCGGCCTTCGAGCTCCGCCCGGTGTGCTTCAACCCAGGCCGGGAACTCGCGAAAGCTTGAGGTGGCTGGGTCGACCGCACCCCTGAAAGTGCCGATCGACACCTCATAGGCGTTGCGCGTGTCGATGATAACAGTATCGGGTTCCGAAATCAGCGCGTTCCAGTCGGCCGGCGCGACATAGGTGCCGGCGCGTTTCGAAGGGTCGATGTCATCGACACCCATGGTGACGATTTCGCGCTTCAGCCGCACCTTCATGCGGTGGAACGGCATTTCCGCGGCGACGCTGTACTTGACCTCGAGGCCGGCAAGCCCTTCGATGGCTTCGAGATACAAGATCAGTTCGGCAATCGCCGTTTCGCCGCCGGCGACGGTGCCGTTTATGCCTTCATGCGCCAGAAGCAGCGTGCCCTTGATGCCGCGCCCGCAACAGAAGGCCGCGAGCGGCGCGCGCAGCTCTTCGAAGGCGTCGAGCCGGGCAAACCGGTAGAGCGCGGCGACGCAAAGGGGCTGGGATGGATTGGACGGCGTCATTGCCAGAGCAACTAGACGCTCGTAAAAGCCGATTCAAGGCAAAACGGCTCCGGATGCGTGTCATGGCCCTGTCGGGAAAGAGCCCGTAGGCTGTCCGGCGGCGCGTGACATCGCGACGCGACCGGTTTCATGGACAGGCAAACACCCGTCTGCTAATCGGTTGAAATTCCCTAGGATACGGAGAGACAGATGCCCAGCAAGACCGAAAAACTCCTGTCGCTCCTCAACGGCCAGCCGGTCATCCCGGTGCTGAAGATCGCTGATGTCGCTGACGCCGTGCCGCTGGCCCGCGCACTGGCGCGTGGCGGCCTGCCGGCAATCGAGATTACGCTGAGGACCGCCGACGCGCTGGAAGCCATCCGGCGGGTGGCTGGCGAAGTCGAGGAAGCCATCGTCGGCGCCGGCACCATTCTCGATAGCAGGCAGTTCGAAGAGGCAGCGAGCACAGGCTCTCGGTTCATCGTCAGCCCCGGCATCACCCGCGAGCTTCTGGCGGCAGCCGCCGACAGCGACGTTCCGCTGCTGCCCGGTGCTATCACGCCTGGCGAGATCATGGCGGCGCGGGAAGCCGGCTTGCGCTTTCTCAAATTCTTCCCGGCCGAGCAGTCGGGCGGCATCGCTTCGCTGAAGGCCTTCGCCTCGCCGCTCGCCGATGTGAAATTCTGCCCGACCGGCGGCATCACCGGCAAGAACGCGGCCGACTATCTCACCCTGCCCAACGTGGTCTGCGTCGGCGGCTCCTGGGTGGCGCCCGATGACTTGGTCAAGGCCGGCAAGTGGAACGAGATCGAAGCTCTGGCGCGCGCGGCGAGCAAGCTCGCAAAATAAGGCCTTCATCACGGCGCGAAAAAAACCGGCCGACTTGCGTCGACCGCGATTGCCAGATGTTTTTACCAGGCCTGCTTTGGGCTGGGATCAGTTGCAGACCCTGACCTCCCTGACCACCTTGTGGTGGTGCCTCCAGGTCGTGACCAGCTTGGTCCTGCAGTGCTTCTTCATATGCATATGGTCGGTGGTCTTGACGACAATGGTCGCGGCCTGCGTGGGAGCGATGGCCGCCGCAGCGGTTGCCAACGCAATGACCGATGCCAATAGAATGTTCTTCATGGATATCCCCGGGGTTGAACGAACACCGGAGAAACCCTTGAAAAGGCAGGCAGTTCCACGATCACAGCAATGTCAGACCGGCGTGATTGGACCAGTGGCGAGCGGTGCGGCCACGCAACAAAAAGCCGCGCAGGTTGCCCGGCGCGGCTTTGTCGATCGATTGGTCGTCACTTGGTCTGGAAGCGGGCGACCGACATGAACTTGACGGCGTTGCCGGTGAAGCGGTTGGCATCGGCCACCTGATTGCTCGGCTGGAAGCCGGCGGTGTAGACCTCGCTCGGCGGCGTGTGCACGATGCTGTAGGCGTAACCCGGCGCCGTCGTCGAGCTTGAAACGGCGGCGACATGCTCGCCGCTGGTCAGAGCCCAGCGGGCGGCCTGCGGTGCGGCGGCAACCACCATGGCCTTGGGACCTGGCTTCAGGTCGCGGGCCGTGGCTCTTGATTCCTTGCGGGTCGTCTTGACGCCGGCACCGATCGCGGCGGCCGGATCGGAGCCGGCCGGACGGGCAACGACAGCCTCGCGCGGTGTCGCGGCGTCGGTACCCGACGGATCGTTGAAGGCCGAACGCGGCTCGGATTCCGACAAGGAAGCAACCTGGTATGCGTCGGCCGCGCCGACCTGTGCAGTAGCCTCGTCGAGCACGGCCTTGACCGCATCGGGCCTGGCCATCTCGGGGCGCGCTGTCGGCAGCACCGAGAACGCACCGGTCGCGGTCTTGCCTTGATCAGCCGTCTCGGCCAGCGCCATCAGCACATCCTTGCTGGGCGGCGGAGCCAGAGCGGCCGGCAGGGAATTGTCGGGACGCCATGTCGGCAACGGTATGTTGTTGACCACGACCTGGGCCGGATCTGCCGAAGCCGTTGCATCGGCCATGCCGAAAGGAACGCTCGCCGGCGCATGCGCGGTCGCCACAGCCTGCTCGGTGGTGGCTGTCGCATCGGCCATGGCAAAAGGCACGTTCTCAGGCTGTTGGGCGCCGACGTCGGCCTTCGGCCGCGGTGCGAAATCAGGCAGCGGAATGCTGCGTGCCGGCAGCGCCGCGATGATCGTCTCCGGCGTATCCTGTTCCGGCTCCGGAGCCTGCTCCTCCGCGATTTGCGGAATTTCGGCGCGCTGCGCATTCTCCGGCGCCACGATGGCGATGACCGGGAGGTTGCTGGTCTTGGCTGCCGCGGCCGGCTTCAGGTTTCTGGCCTTGGGTGGGGGGGCAGCCGAAGCGGTCTCGACATCGGCGCTGTCGTCGGCCTCGTCGTCGCCGCCGCCAAAGAAAGCCGACAGGAACCCACCTGATTTCTTGCTGCTGCCGCGGGCACTGGCCAACTCGATGGCCGGAGCGCCTGAACCCTTGCGCGCCTTGTAGGAGGCGAGCGCCTGCTCAAAGCCGGGCAGCGGCCTGCCGTCGCTCGGCACATGCAGCGTCTTGCCATTGGGGAACAGGCTGACCAGTTCCTGGCGGCTGATACCGGGCCAATGACGCACATTGCCGACATCCATATGGACGAACGGCGAACCGGATGACGGATAGTAGCCGACGCCACCACCCTGCATCTTGAGACCGATGTTACGCAGCTTCTTCAATTGCACGCCGGGAATGTAGAAATCCATCGCCTTGCCGAGCATGTGCTGGCTCTTCTCGGCGACGCCCCTGCTGCGGCTGCGCAGCATCGAGTTCGTCGACGGCGAGCGATAGCCGCAGACGACCTGGATGTAGTCCGTGGAGCCGCTTTCCCGATACGCCTCCCAGACCAGATCCAGCAGACGCGGATCCATCTTGGTCGGCTCGTTGCGGCGCCAGTCGCGCAGAATGATGTTGATCTTCCTGAGACCCTCGGGAACGTAGCGGCCGTTGCGCTTGTAGACGATCTCGGCCTTCTCGTGGGTGTGGAGGTGATAGAGCTTCAGCGAACGTGTTTCAGCGCTGGCTCCGGTCGCAGCCGCGGCAACAAAACCAAAAGCGACAATCAACACCGCCAGCCATTTCGGCCAGACGCTCAAATGATGGTGCCGCCCGTTTGTGTGTCGTTCGATTCTGTTCAAATCAAAAGGCCTTGCAGGCTGCCGTTTGTCCCCGGATTTGTCCAAACGGATGTGTCGTCCTCACATCCGAATATCGATCCTAATGGTTAATCATCGCTTATTGAAGCCGAAATGCGGTAACACCGTGGCAATATCCCGTCATAAATCGTTCACAGGGTTTCTTGGTAAACCGCTGGTTTAGATCAGATTTCCGCCTTCGCCCCAAACACGATGTGTTACCGTTAGCCTTAATGCGTGAACAGAGCTGTCCACAGGCCTGCGACAATCCACCGAAGGCGATACAGGGCCTGTTGTGGCATTGCAAGCTGGCGCCGGCCTTGTGGCCGACGCCTGATCCGGTCCGAAGGTCAGCGTAGCAAGAAGCGGGGGAACGGTTTCTGGATTCAATCCAAACGGGATTTGCTCTAGGAAGCGAGCCGGTCGACGCGGCCGGTTTCGGGGTCGATGCCGTATTCCTTGAGCTTGCGGTAAAGCGTCGAGCGGCCGATGCCGAGTCGGCGAGCGACTTCGCTCATCTGGCCGTTGTAATGATCGATGGCGAGCTTGATCATTTCGAGTTCGACATCGGCCAGCGCACGCACATTGCCGCGTTCGTCGAGCGCCAGCAACGTGCCAAAGCGAGGTTGCAGCCTGGCCGGCGGATCGGATGCGGTCGCCAGCCCACCCTCGCCGGGCAAGGCTTCCTCGTCGCCCCCCTCCAGAGGCAGGGACGGCGACGGCGCATCGCCGTCCGTGTCGAGATTGACGGTGCCTTCCACCTGCGCCCGGATCTGCGGGAAGTCCTCCGTGGTCAGCACATCGCCTTCGCAAAGCACCGAGGCCCGGAAGACGGCATTTTCGAGCTGCCGGATGTTTCCGGGCCAGTCATAGGCCTGCAGCACGGCAAGTGCTGCAGCCGAAATGCCTTGCAGGCGATGACGCGGGTCGGCCGGCGCCACCTTGTCCATGAAATGGGTGACCAGATAGGGGATGTCGTCGCGGCGGTCGCGCAACGGCGGCACGAAGATCGGGTAGACGTTCAGCCGATAGAACAGATCCTCGCGGAACTTGCCGTCCTTGACCTGCTGCAGGAGGTTGCGGTGCGTCGCCGAAATCAGCCTGATGTCGACCCTGACGGTCGAGCGTCCGCCGACCGGATCGACCTCACCGTCCTGCACGGCGCGCAACAGCTTGACCTGCACGTCGAGCGGCAGGTCGCCGATCTCGTCGAGAAACAGCGTGCCCGAATGCGCCTCGACGAATTTGCCGGTGTGCTTGTCGGTGGCGCCGGTGAACGAGCCCTTCTCGTGGCCGAACAGGATCGATTCGACCAGATTGTCTGGAATGGCGCCGCAATTGACGGTGACGAAGGGTTTCGAGCGGCGGTCGCCGCTGCCCTGGATGGCGCGCGCCACCAACTCCTTGCCGACGCCGGACTCGCCCTCGATCAGGATCGGAATGTTGGAAGCCGCTGCCTTCTGGCCAAGGCGGATCACCCTGTCCATGGCCGGGCTGTGCGTGATCATGTCCTTGAAGGTCAGAAGGCCGCTGCGCCGGCGCAAGGTGCGCTTGACCTCGCCCTCGACGGCCTCGACCTTGAGCGCATTGCCGATCGAAGCCTGCAGCCTGTCGGGAGACGCCGGCTTGACGACGAAATCGAAGGCCCCGTGGCGCATCGCCGAAACCACGGTCTCGATGCCGCCCTGCGAAGTCTGCACGATGGCCGGGATATTTATGTCGCGCTCACGCATCGCCTTGAGCACGCCGATACCGTCGAGGCCGGGCATGACCAGATCGAGGATGACCACCGAAACCTCGCGGGCGCTGGACCCGTCGAGGATATCGAGAGCGGCCGCGCCGCCGTCGACGACGATTGCCGTGTAGCCGAACCGCGTCACCGCCGCTTCGAGCAGCCGGCGCTGCACGGGATCGTCATCGACTATGAGTATGGAACCTGTCATGACTGATACGACTATGCCCGCCCGAGGAGTTCTGCCCTGTGGACCATCTTGGCACAGGGTTCTAAATAAGGTTTCAAAAAACCCGGTGAATGAATTCCTTAGGATTTGACCGGCTTCTCGTTTCTCCTTGAACCTTGGCCACGGAAGGTGTCGGCAATGCACATGGTTTCTGGGCACACGGTTTCTGCTCGGCAGCTTGCGGCGCCAGCGTCCGGTCAGGGCGCGGCCGAGCTTGGCGACCTGCCGGAATGGAACCTTGCCGATCTCTATGCCGGCATGGATGCGCCGGAACTGAAGCGCGACATCGCCAAGGCCGCCACTGATGCGATCAGCTTCGAGAGCCGCTGGAAGGGCACGCTGGCCGCCGAGGCCGAGCGCGGCAGCGCCGGCAGGCTGGGCGAGGCGCTTGTCGCCTACGAGGCACTGGAGGAACTGATCGGCCGCATCGTCTCCTATGCGGGACTGGTCTATGCCGGCAACACCGCCGACCCGCAGCGCGCCAAGCTCTATGGCGACATCCAGGAGAAGATGACCGACGCCAGCGCGCACCTTCTGTTCTTCGCGCTCGAACTCAACCTTATCGACGATGCCGCCATCGAAGGCGCGCTCGCCGGCGATCCCGCTTTCGGCCACTACCGGCCTTGGGTGCTCGATCTGCGCAAGGACAAGCCCTACCAGCTCGAGGACCGTGTCGAGCAACTCTTCCACGAAAAATCAATCACCGGGCGCGGCGCCTGGAACCGCCTGTTCGACGAGACGATGACCGACCTTCGCTTCGACATCGACGGCGAGGAACTGACGCTGGAGCCGGCACTGAACCGCTTGCAGGACGCCGATGGCGAGGTGCGCCGCCAAGCGTCCGAGGCGTTGGCCACGACCTTCCGCAGGAATTTGCGCACCTTCGCGCTGATCACCAACACGCTGGCCAAGGACAAGGAAATATCAGACCGCTGGCGCGGCTTCGAGGACATCGCCGATTCACGCCATCTCGCCAACCGCGTCGAGCGCAGCGTGGTGGATGCCCTGGCCTCCGCCGTGCGCGATGCCTATCCGCGCCTGTCACATCGCTACTACGCGATGAAGGCGCGCTGGCTGGGCATGGAGGTGATGAACCACTGGGACCGCAACGCGCCGTTGCCGGATACGCCCCAGGCGGTCATCGGCTGGGACGAGGCCAGGAACACCGTGCTGTCCGCCTATCAGCGCTTTTCGCCCGACATGGCGGAGATCGCGCGAACCTTCTTCGACCGCAACTGGATCGACGCGCCGGTGCGGCCCGGCAAGTCGCCTGGCGCTTTCGCCCATCCGACCGTGCCGTCGGCGCACCCTTACGTCCTGCTCAATTACATGGGCAAGCCGCGCGATGTGATGACGCTGGCGCATGAGCTTGGCCATGGCGTGCATCAGGTGCTGGCCAGCGGCCAGGGTGCGCTGATGGCCTCGACGCCGCTGACGCTGGCCGAGACGGCGTCCGTCTTCGGCGAGATGCTGACCTTCCGCTCGCTGCTCGACCAGACCACAGACAGGCGCGAGCGCAAGGCCATGCTGGCCCAGAAGGTCGAGGACATGATCAACACGGTCGTGCGCCAGATCGCCTTCTATGAATTCGAGCGCAAGGTGCATGCCGAGCGCAAGAATGGCGAACTGACCTCCGACAGGCTCGGCCAGTTCTGGCTCGAAGTGCAGGCCGAAAGCCTCGGCCCGGCGATCAAGCTGCGCGAAGGCTACGAGGTGTTCTGGACCTACATTCCGCACTTCATCCATTCGCCCTTCTACGTCTACGCCTATGCTTTCGGCGACTGCCTGGTGAATTCGCTCTACGCGGTCTACCAGAATGCCGAGCGTGGCTTCCAGGACAAGTATTTCGAGATGCTGCGCGCCGGCGGCACCAAGCATCATTCCGAGCTTCTGGCGCCCTTCGGCCTTGATGCGACCGACCCCGCCTTCTGGCAGATCGGGCTTGGCGTCATCAGTGGCCTGATCGACGAGTTGGAAGCGCTCGACGCTTGATACATGTCCCGTAGGCGTCCCTGAACAGTTTAGCCGGAATGCATGTTGGGATAGCTCTATTATCGTCCTAAATATCTGTTCTTGAAGTACTCTCCACCGAAGTTTTCCGATAGCTTTCCACAAGCTCTATGATAGCCTTCGCTCCAAGCTCAGCCGGAGCGCATGCGGATCGGCGAGAAAAATCTCAGCCGACCGTGGCGCTCAGGCGAACGCGACAACGGCCGTTGGCCATGGGCAAGCAAAGCCGATCGCCGACAGCTCCACCGAAGCCGGCTGTTCTGCGAACCGCGGAACCACCATCGAGTAGTCCTCCGCCGAGGGTCATGGACCCATGCCGCGGCAGACGGATCTGACTGGAGAGAGACAATGGGCACTTTTTTCTACATGCTCCTGGCGTTCCTGGTAGGCGTATTGGTGGGCTGGTTTCTCTGGGGCCGTCTGCGCGGTGAGCTCGACAGCTTGCGCGGCGACGTCGACCGCACACGCAGCGAACGCGACAGGCTGCGCGCCGACAGCGACCGGCTAACTGGCGAACTCGATGCATGTGGCAAGACCCGCGCCGACCTAGAGCGCCGGCTGCGCGAGGCACAGGCAACCCCCGCCGCCAGCGCCACGACAAAGGCTGCCCCCTCGGCCCTGATGTCGACACCCGCGACGGCCAAATCCGCACCCGTAAAGCCGGCACCAGCCAAACCGGCCGCCGCGAAGGCCGCCCCTGCAAAGCCGACGGCTGCGAAACCGGCGGCGCCAAAGCCGGCAGCGCCGAAACCCGCCGCAGCGAGCAAGCCCGCGGCCACGACCTCGGCGGCCAAGAGTTCAACCGCGCCAAAGGCAGCACCAGCCAAGAAAGCTGTACCGGCAACGGCCAAGCCAGCACCCGGCAAGCCCGACAATCTGCGCCGGCTGATCGGCATTGGGCCGGTCAACGAAAAGCTGCTCAAGGCGCAAGGCGTCACCAGCTTCGCCCAGATCGCCGGCTGGACAGCCGCTGACATCAAGCGGATCGAGGACGTGATGAATTTCGACGGCCGCATCGCACGTGAACGCTGGATCGAGCAGGCCAAGCTGCTCGCCGCCGGCAACGAGAAGGAATTCGCCAAGCAGTTTCCGACCGCGGGAACCGCCAGCAACACCTGATCGCCAGGCAAGAGTTGAAGATTGCAAACGGCGGCGTCAATATGGTGCCGCCGTTTGCTTTTGGCCCCTGGGTTGGCCCGGAGTCGACCCAAAGGTCGGCCCAAAGGTCGGCTTTGAGTGGCAGCGTGCCGTTCCCTCGATTGCGCACGAGCGGGCCCCCATATAGAGCGGTCAATGGCTTCATTGACCGCAGCATCCGGTACCCATGTCCCTGCCCGCCGCCATTTTCCGCAACGACGAAAGCGCGCGCCAGCTCGTTTTCGACCGGCCGGCCGATGTCATCGTGGCGCATGAGGCGAGGGATTTCCTGCCTGCACTAGCGGCAGCGCAAGCCGCGCACGACGCCGGCAAATGGCTGGCCGGTTATTTCTCCTATGAGGCGGGTTATCTGCTCGAACCGAAGCTCGTCCCCTTGCTGCCGGACGGGCGCCGCGCTCCACTCGTGTGCCTTGGGGTTTTCGATGCGCCGGTCGAAGAGGCGGTGCCGCCCCGCAACTCAGCGGCGACCAATGGTCCGATCTTCGACGCCCGCGCGGCGTGGTCGCCCAAGGACTATGAGAAGCGGTTCTCGCGGCTGCACCAGCACATCAGGCATGGCAATTGCTACCAGGGCAATCTGACCTTTCCGGTGCATGCGCAATGGTCGGGCGACCCGCTGGCCGCCTTCGATGCGCTGACCGAACGCCAGCCGGTGAAATATGGCGCGCTCGTTGCACTCGGCGAGCCCATCGTGCTGTCGCGTTCGCCTGAACTGTTCTTCGAGATTGACACCGAGGGCATGATCGAGACGCATCCGATGAAGGGCACGGCGTCGCGCGGCGCGACCAAGGCCGAAGACGAGCGGCAGAAGATCTTCCTGCGCAATGACGAGAAGAACCAGGCCGAAAACCGCATGATCGTCGATCTCCTGCGCAACGATATCTCGCTGATCAGCGAGGTCGGCACGCTGGACGTGCCGGCGCTGTTCCGCATCGAGACCTATCCGACGGTCCACCAGATGGTAAGCGACGTCAGGGCAAAACTGCTGCCGGGTCTTTCGATCCGCCAGATATTCGCGGCGCTGTTTCCGTGCGGCTCGATAACCGGCGCGCCAAAGATCCGCGCCATGGAAATCCTGCGCGATCTGGAGGGCACGCCCCGCGACGCCTATTGCGGCGCCATCGGCTGGATTGCACCTGGCGGCACGATGCGCTTTTCCGTGGCGATCCGCACCATCTCGCTCTTTTCCGGCGGCGAGGCCATCTACAATGTCGGTGGCGGCGTCGTCTTCGATTCGACGGCGCAGGAGGAGTATCAGGAGTGTCTGCTGAAAGCGCGCTTCGCGACGGGAACACCGCCAATTTCCAGCTGATCGAGACCATGCGCTGGGAACCCGGCTCGGGCTTCCTGCGCTTCGATCGCCATCTCGCGCGCCTCTATGGCTCGGCGGCGGAGCTCGGCTTCCGCTATGATCCAGGCAAGGTCGGCGAGGCGCTCAGCGGCGCGGTCAGCGGTTCCGGCATTGCCATGCGCACGCGCCTCGTCCTGTCGCACGACGGCGAGGTGACAGCCTCGGCACAGCCGTATGAACCGCTCGCCGCCGACAGGGTCTGGCTGCTGCGGCTGGCACGGACAAGGCTCGATTCGAGCAACACGCTGCTGCGCCACAAGACCAGCCGGCGACAGGTCTACACGCATGCCCGCGCCGAATATCTCATCACCCAGGCCGACGAGGTGATCCTGGCCAATGAGCGTGGCGAGATCTGCGAAGGCACGATCACCAATATCTTCGCCGATCTTGGCGACGGCATGCTGGCGACGCCGCGGTTCGACTGCGGCCTGCTGCCTGGCGTATTGCGGGCCGAGCTTCTGGATGAAGGCCGCGCTCGCGAAGCGATCTACAGCTTGGACGATTTGAAATCCGCCAGGGCGCTGTTCGTCGGCAATTCGCTGCGCGGACTGATCCCGGCCAAACTGACCTGAGAGAAGCCAATGTTCGTCGTTTCGCTGAACTACAAGGTGCCGCTGACCGAGATCGACAAGCTCCAGGCGGCGCATGTCGAGTGGCTGAAGGCCTGCTATGCGGACGGCATC
The DNA here is from genome assembly GCF_001428185.1 of Mesorhizobium sp. Root695. NCBI lineage: Bacteria > Pseudomonadati > Pseudomonadota > Alphaproteobacteria > Hyphomicrobiales > Phyllobacteriaceae > Mesorhizobium > Mesorhizobium sp. Root695. Next base: position 198,417 of record NZ_LMHO01000004.1, read on the forward strand.
TTCGTCGTCTCCGGCCCGAAGAGACCGCGAACCGGCGGCATCATCATCGCGCAATGCCCGCGTGACGTGCTCGACGCCAGGCTGGCCGCCGACCCTTTCGCCAAGGCAGGCGTGGCCGACTATGATGTCACCGAATTCCTGGCGAGGATGACCGCCGCCGAACTCGACGATTTCAAGGAAGCATGAGCTTGGCCGAGGCGCTGCCCACCCACACGCCCTATGACGGCTCGTCGAAACTCTTCAGCATCGGGCTGAAGCCGCTCGATCCGGCGGACTGGATCGAGGTCGACGACCATTTGCTGCCGTATCTCGCCGAAAAGCACCGGCTCTATGGGGAAATCCCCGAGCGGGTTTTCGTCGAGGAGGACGGCACCCGGGACGCCCAGCAGGAAGTGCTCGACTTGCTCGGTGCGCATCTGCTGGAGAGATTTCCCGACACCTATCGGCGCACCGCCGCGAGTATCGAGGCGGTGGGCGCCGCGAACCATCCGGCCATCCCTTCCGGTCTCGGCGACGCCCCGCTTGTCACCGCCTCGCTGCTGGTCCAGGAGGACCTGATCCTGATGCGCCGCAGCGACAGCGGCTGGCGGCTGGTCGCCGGCTCGCTTTGCTTTCCCTCGTCCTGGTCGCTCCTGGAAAAGTTCAGCAAGCCGCTGCAGGACATCCACGCGCCGGTGCCGGGTTTCGGTCCGGGCACGCGTCCGGCCGAGCTGATCAACCGGATGTTCGATGGCCTCCAGGGGCAGGCCGTCGAGCGCTACAACTGGTCGATCCAGTCTGATAACGCGCTCTACCATCCGCTCTCCGACCTGCAGCGCATCGACCGCGCCACCAACCGGCCATCGCGCTTTCCCGATGGCGACATCGATGCCCATGCCTTCATCCGCGTCGAGCGGCAAACCCTGCGGAAACTGCCTGTTACACGCGATATCCTGTTCACCATCCGCATCCATCTCGACCCTCTCGCCGTACTCGCCCGGCACCCGGATCGGGCAACGCTGGCGGTGTCTTTCGCCGCCCAGCTCGGAGCACTCGATCTCGCCCAGCTCGACTACAAGGGCCTGACATCAGACCGCGACCGGCTGATCGCCTTGCTTAAGGCGCTGGCGCTGTCCTAAATCGCGGCCAGACCAAGCAGCAGGATCGCGGACATCGCGGTAAAGACGGTGACGTTGACATCCCACCGCCAACCCGCTGGTCCGAACGGCGGTCGGAATGGCAGGTAGCCGTTCTCGTCGTGGAGCACGCCGCCATAGATCGGTCGTGAGAGCATGGCCAAGAAGAACGCTCCATACATGGCGACGCCCAATCCCCCGGCGAGATAGAGCCGCTCGGCTTCGAGTGGCCCTCCAATCCAGATAAGCCCCAGAGCAATCAGCGCGACTCCGGTGTAGCTCAGCACCTGCCAAACGACGTGAAACCGGGCGTGCGGAGTCCACAGCGGATTGGTGGCGTGGGTGGCGTTGAGGTCGGCTTTGATCGTCACCACACCGTAGCCCACGGTCGCGACGCTCAGCAGAATTCGGGCAAGCAGATGACTGTCGTAAGCGAGTTCCATCGCACTTTCGTCCTTCACTAGGGAAAACGATGACGAGTACTTCAGCAGATTGGAATCCAAAGTGCCTCAATGAGGAAACAGCAGTATGTCGGCGGCACGCGGACGCCGCGCTTGGCCGGGCCGGGCCGGGACGCGGCAGCGTCACGCCACTGGAACGAATTGAATGGCGCCCTGGGCACAGAAGAGCTGCCCGTCGGCCAGCCGCGCATAGTTATGGACGGTTCCGTTCTCATGATCCTGCAACTGCACGACGAAGTTGCCGCTCTGCTCCGTCCAGCTCACGAGCACGAGGTTCGGGCGTACGCTGGTCAAGTCGACCTTGACCACCTCGTCAATTTCGGTGACTCCGATCGACGCCTGCAGATGTAATTCCTCCGGCGAAAAAAACGTCAGCCGGGGTACGAACGGGCCGAAAACGCAGTCGAAAGTCTTACCGATAAGCGAGGCTGGAAAAACATTGGTTTCTGCCATAACTCCCTCCCTGGGCATGGCCGTTGGGACCAAGCCATTTGACAATCTCCGGTATTTCAGTCGCAAAAATATACCAGATATGCACGCTTGGAGCGCTCCAAGTGATACGATCCGCCCTTTCCATTTTCGAGTCAACAAAATTCTTGGAGCGCTCCAAAAAATGGTCTAACTGAAATGAAATGGGTGAATCGCAATGCCAACGCTAGCCGACGTGGGCAAGGCTGCCGGTGTCTCCCGGGGCACTGTTTCCAACGTCTTCAACCGGCCGGAACTGGTCAGGCCTGAATTGCGCCAACGTGTCGAAGCGGCCGCGCGAGCGCTCGGATTTGGCGGCCCCGACCCGAAAGGACGATTGCTGCGGGACGGCAAGTTCAATGCCATCGGGTTCATGCCACCTGGCGCCTACGCCATCGCCGAGGTGATGAGAAGTCCCTATGGCCGCGAGCTGGTACTGGGCGTTTCGCTCGCCTGCGACGAGGCCGGAACGACGCTCAGCCTTGTAAACGGCACCGACAATACCCGCTTCGCCAGCATCCGCGAGGCCCTCGTTGACGGCTTCATCCTTGGTCACAGCGGGGACATCGGTCTCATAACATCGGCACAACGACGGCGCCTGCCCTTCGTCATTCTCGAAAATGACGCAGGTCCCGACATCAATTCGATAAAGATCGACGGCAGGAGTGGCGCGATTGCGGCCGTCCGGCATCTGACCGGGCTGGGACACCGACATTTTGCCATCCTGTCCGTGCGCCGGACTTCCGGCCCTCCGATCGTCCATATGCCCGGACTGGCGAAGCGGCCGCTTCTAGCCGGCTTCTCGCTCGACGACGAAAGGCTCGACGGCTTCAAACAAGGTTTGGCGGAGGCGAACTTGTCGATCGACGATGTCCCGATCATCGAGACGACGCCCGGCGATCCGTCTGCTGGAGCGGTGGTATTCGACAATGTGCCTGAAGCAACCGCGATCCTGACCATGTCGGATTGGCAGGCGATCACAATACTCGACGAGGCGGTTTGCCGCGGCATAGAGGTGCCGGGCCACGTGTCGGTCATTGGCTTCGATGGCACTGCCGAATCCGCGCGCACCACACCTCCGCTGACGACTGTTGCGCAAGACGTGATCGGAAAAGGCAGGCTCGCCGCCCGCATGGTTCTTGACAATCAACCGCCCCGCCAAGTCGTTCTGCCCGTGGAATTGGTGGTTCGGGCGTCCACAGCCGCGCCGAGGGCAAAAATCCGTTGAACGGGCGGGGGCGCGTCGCTTGCGCTTGGCGAATGAGCTAGCTCCGGCTCGGATAGAGCCACTCATCCACGGTTTCGGCCTTAACCACGTAGCCAACGCAGCGTAGCCGCGGTTGGCGCTTTTCGCTGGTTTATGACAATGATCTGTGATGTAGCGCATGGCCGCCGGGCAAAAATCCCCGGTTTTGCGCGTGTTTTCCCAGTTTCCTGGGTTTTGAAGGAGTGCTCGATAAAATGGCGAATGAAAACTGGCCCGTTTACGGTGAAATCACCGGCCCTGTCGTGATGATCGGCTTCGGTTCGATCGGCCGGGGAACGCTGCCGCTGATCGAACGCCATTTCAAGTTCGACAAGTCGCGCATGACGGTCATCGACCCGCGCGACACCGACCGCAAGCTGCTCGACGAGCGCGGCATCGCCTTCGTCCAGGAAGCGGTGACCGAGAAGAACTTCAAGAAGCTCTTGACGCCGCTTCTGAGCAATGGCGGCGGCCAGGGTTTTTGCATCAACCTATCGGTCGATACCGGCTCGGTGGATCTGATGCGGCTCTGCCGCAAGCTCGGCGTGCTCTACATCGACACCGTCGTCGAACCATGGCTCGGCTTCTATTTCGACGCCAAGGCTGACAACGCCAGCCGCACCAACTACGCGCTGCGCGAGTCGCTGCTCAAGGAAAAGCACGACAAGCCCGGTGGTGTGACCGCGGTCTCCACCTGCGGCGCCAATCCCGGCATGGTCTCGTGGTTCGTCAAGCAGGCGCTGGTCAACCTCGCCACCGATCTTGGCCTCGAGTTTTCGGAGCCGGCGCAGGAAGACCGCGAGGGCTGGGCCAAGCTGATGAAGAAGGCTGGCGTCAAGGGTATCCACATCGCCGAACGCGACACCCAGCGCGCCAAGAAACCGAAGCCGATGGAGGTGTTCTGGAACACCTGGTCGGTCGAGGGTTTCATCTCCGAGGGTCTGCAGCCCGCCGAACTCGGGTGGGGCACGCATGAGACGTGGATGCCCAAGAACGCCAAGAAGCACAAGCACGGTTCGAACGCCGCCATCTATCTGGAGCAGCCCGGCGCCAACACGCGCGTGCGCTCATGGTGCCCGACGCCCGGCGCGCAGTACGGCTTCCTGGTCACGCACAACGAGGCGATCTCGATCGCCGACTTCTTCACCGTGCGCTCCAAGAAGGGCAAGGTGCACTACCGCCCGACCTGCCATTATGCCTACCATCCCTGCAACGATGCGGTGCTGTCCCTGGACGAGATGTTTGGCGCCGCCGGCAAGCCTCAGCCGGTGCACCACGTGCTCGACGAGAACGAGTTGGTCGACGGCGTCGATGAACTGGGAGTGCTGCTCTACGGCCATGACAAGAACGCCTACTGGTACGGCTCGCAGCTGTCGCTCGCTGAGGCGCGCAAGCTGGCGCCCTACCAGAACGCCACCGGCATGCAGGTCACCTCGGCTGTGCTCTCGGGCATGGTCTGGGCGCTGGAAAATCCCGAGGCCGGCATCGTCGAGGCCGACGAGATGGATTACAGGCGCTGCCTGGAAGTGCAGTCCCAGTATCTCGGGCCGGTCAAGGGCTACTATACCGACTGGACGCCGCTCGATAACCGCCCCGGCCTGTTCCCGGAAGACCTCGACCGCAACGACCCGTGGCAGTTCCGCAACATCCTCGTCCGATAGCGGCCCCGCCTACATGCCTCACTGCCTTGCAATCGCCCGGAAATCGGGCGATTGAAGGGATGCGGACTGAGGAGAGGATTTTCATATGAACAACATTGCGCGCAAAGTTCTTTCGATGAGCGTAGCGGCGGCAACCTTGGCCGGGCTTGCTGCTTGTACGACCAGTGGCCCGAATGAGCCGCCGATGGCAGCGGCGCCGAAAGGCGTCGAGGGTTCCTGGATCGACGCCAAGGGCACCGGCCTGTCGACCTTCGCCGGTGGCACCTTCACAACCGTCGCCACCGACACCGGTCAGAAGCTTGCCGATGGCAGCTACACGATGACCGGCGCCACATCGGTGCAGATCAACGGCACGTCGCTGATCCGCCAGACCGCGGTTAGCTTCAACTGCCTGATGGTTTCGACAAGCCAGCTCAACTGTACCAGCTCCAGCGGCCAGAATTTCGTGCTGACACGGCGCGCCTGACCCAGCGAGCATTCGCTTCCCCAAGGACGGCGGCCGACTGGCCGCCGTCCTTTTTTATGCCGGCAAAGGTTCCCGGATTTCCGCTTGCGTCATCCGGAACGCGATGGGAACATGGCCAAAGCGCCGACTGTTATGTTCCAGTCAAGCAAGAGCGTTAAAGGCCTCTGATCAGCTTTCCGGGAGACGAAGATGAAGAAGCTTGCTGCCATTGCCGCCCTGTCCGCCTCAACCCTCGGTCTGTCGGCCGGCGCATCCTTTGCCGACTACACGCTGAACATCCTGCATATCAACGACTGGCACAGCCGCATCGAGGGCAACAACAAATATGAATCGACCTGCTCGGCTGACGAGGAGACCAAGGGCGAGTGCATCGGCGGCGCGGGCCGGCTGATCACCGCGATCGCCCAGGAGCGCAAGAAGCTGGAAGGCCAGAACGTGCTGCTGCTCAGCGCCGGCGACAATTTCCAAGGCTCGCTGTTCTACACCACTTACAAGGGCAAGGTCGAAGGCGAATTCCTCAACGAAATGAAGTTCGACGCCATGGCGCTCGGCAACCATGAATTCGACGACGGCGAAGTGGCCTTGGCACCGTTCCTCGACATGATCAAGTTCCCGGTGCTGGGCGCCAATGTGAAGGCCAACGCGCAATCCAAGCTCGGCGACCGCGTCAAGCCGTCGATCGTCGTCGAGGTCGGCGGCCAGAAGATCGGCATCGTCGGCGCGATCACCAACGACACGCCGGAACTCGCCTCCCCCGGCCCCAACGTCACAATCGAGGACGACGTCAAGTCGATCACCGCTGAAGTCGAGAAGCTGAAGGGCGAAGGCGTCAACAAGATCATCGCCGTGACCCATATCGGCTACAAGCGCGAGCGCGACGTCATTGCCAAGATCCCGGGCATCGATGTCGTCGTCGGCGGCCACAGCCATTCGCTGCTGTCGAACACCGACCCCAAGGCTGAAGGCCCCTACCCGACGATGGTCGACAACCCGGGCGGCTACAAGGTGCCGGTCGTGCAGGCGGCGTCCTATTCGAAATATCTCGGCGAATTCAAGGTGGTGTTCGACGACAATGGCGTCGTCAAATCGGCCAGCGGCGACCCGATCTATCTCGACAAGTCGATCACGCCCGATCCGGCAGTGCTCGCCCGCATCAAGGAGCTTGGTGCGCCGATCGAGGCGCTGAAGAACAAGGAAGTGGCGGAAACCTCCGACGTGATCGACGGCAGCCGCGAGAGCTGCCGCACCCGCGAATGCGCGATGGGCAACCTCGTCTCCGACGCCATCCTCGACCGCGTCAAGGGACAGGGCGTCGAGATCGTCATCTCCAATGGCGGCGGCCTGCGCGCCTCGATCGACAAGGGCACCGTCACCATGGGCGAGGTGCTGACCGTGCTGCCGTTCCAGAACACGCTGGCAACCTTCCAGATTTCCGGCAAGGACCTGGTGGCTGGCCTCGAGAGCGGCCTCAGCCAGGTCGAGGACGGCGCCGGACGCTTCCCGCAGGTCGCCGGCCTGAAATATTCCTTCGACAAATCCGTCGCGCCCAACGCCGGCCGCGTCAAGTCGGTGCAGGTCATGGAAGGCGGCGCCTGGACGCCGCTCAACCCGGACAAGGACTATCTGGTCGCCACCAACAATTATGTCCGCCAAGGCGGCGACGGCTACAAGGTCTTCGCCGACAAGGCGAAGAACGCCTACGACTACGGTCCGGGTCTCGAACAGGTGGTTGCCGACTACCTCGGCGCCCACCGGCCCTACACGCCGAAGCTCGACGGCCGCATCACTGAAATCGCAGCGACCGTCGCCGCGGCGCCCGCTGCGCCGGCAACTCCGGCACCAGCTGAAGCCGCCAAGCCCGCCGATACAGCGCCGGCAATGCCTGAATTGCCGGCCAACTCGGGCGATATCGCCAACACACCGCCGGCCGTATCCACAGAGGCACCGCCGGCCGCGCCGGCACCGGCTGAACCCGCAAAACCGGTTGAAGCTGCCCCGGCTCCTGCGCCAGCACCTGCCGAGCCGGCAAAACCAGCCGAGGCCTCGCCGACCGAAGCCAGCCATGTGATCGTCGCCGGCGATACCTATTGGGACTTGGCCAAGAAGGCCTATGGCGACGGCACCAAATGGAAGGTGATCTCAGAGGCCAACAAGGGCTACGAGCCGCGCCGGCTTCCGGTCGGCGCAACGCTGACCATCCCGCCGAAATAACCTCGCTTCGCGTCTGCGACCAGAACACCGTCCGGGAAACCGGGCGGGTTTTCTGTTTTCCGGGTAAGGTGCGGCCAGACGCGGCATTGAAAACTGGCGCCGCATCGCTAGTTTCGCCGCGACATCGCTGGTTTCGCGTGGTGTCAGGAGAACTTCTATGACGCTTTCCACCCCTGTCGACGCCAAGGCCGCGAAGGCGCTCGGCCCGTTGCCCGCCGGACATCCGCCGGTCAAGGCTGGCAAGATCGGCGTCATGCTGGTCAATCTCGGCACGCCTGACGGCACCGACTTCAAGCCGATGTGGCGGTATCTGCGTGAATTCCTGTCCGATCCGCGCGTCATCGAGCTCAACAGGGCGATCTGGTATCCGATCCTCTATGGCCTGGTGCTCACCACGCGGCCGAAGAAGTCGGGCGCCAACTACGCCCGCATCTGGAACCGGGAGAAGAACGAGTCGCCTTTGCGCACCTATACCCGCGCACAAGGCGAAAAACTGGCCGAAGCACTGCGCGACCTGCCTGATGTCGTCGTCGACTGGGCGATGCGCTATGGCAACCCTTCGACCGAAAGCGTCGCCAAAGGCCTGGTCGCCCAGGGTTGCGACCGCATTCTTTCGTTCCCGCTCTATCCGCAATATTCGGCGACCACCACGGCAACCGCCAACGATCAGCTGTTTCGCGCCTTGATGAAGATGCGCCGCGCCCCGGCCATCCGCAGCGTGCCGCCCTACTATGACGAACCGGTCTACATCGAAGCGCTGGCACGTTCGATCGAGCAGAATCTCGCGACGCTGGATTTCGAACCGGAGGTGGTCATCACCTCCTATCACGGCATTCCAAAGCCCTATTTCGAGAAGGGCGATCCCTATCATTGCCACTGCCAGAAGACGACGCGATTGTTGCGCGAACGGCTTGGCTGGGATGACAAGAAACTGATCATCACCTTTCAGTCGCGCTTCGGCGCCCAGGAATGGCTGCAGCCCTACACCGACAAGACGGTCGAGAAACTCGCGCAGGGCGGGGTGAAGTCGATCGCAATCGTCAATCCCGGTTTTTCCGTCGACTGCATCGAGACGCTGGACGAGATTGGCCGCGAAGCGGCCGAAACCTTCCATCATGCCGGCGGCAAGAACTTCGCCCATATCCCTTGCCTCAACGACAGCGCCGAAGGCATGGCGGTGATCGAGGCAATGGTGCGGCGCGAACTGTCCGGCTGGGCCTAGCAGGTTGTTGAAGAAGTCTCAGAGATACCCGTTTTGACTCTGACCTGTGCCGGGTTTGATTCCGATACGTTCCGTGAACAAAACAGTTTTTCAACAGATGGGGTGATTGGGGTCTCGGTCGAGCCTAACTGAGGGCGGCTGCTCCTGTCGGGATGTGAGAACGTGGTCGATGTGAATCGCC